>JBEQBS010000063.1:0-11981 GCA_041639675.1 Rubritepida sp.
CGCCGGCGCGGCCGGCGCCGGGGCGCCGCTCCGGGCGTCATAGGCGGCCCAGACATCATCCCACTCGGCGGAAGCGGCGGTTGCCATGGCAAATCCCTCAAACCGGGACATCGTCCCTGTTTTTGAGACATACCGGGCGAACCCTTTCGAGGTGGTTAAGAGCGTCTCGAAAAACGAGACTTACGCGCGTCGCGTCTC
The DNA here is from genome assembly GCA_041639675.1 of Rubritepida sp. GTDB lineage: Bacteria > Pseudomonadota > Alphaproteobacteria > Acetobacterales > Acetobacteraceae > Roseococcus. The sequence continues at coordinate 199 of JBEQBS010000063.1, forward strand.
CGCTCGCGAGATATTGGAGACGAGCCACCCTTCCAGCGCCACGAAGCCCTGGCCCAGCGCCTGGCGCAGGGCCACCGCTCGCGCCGCCCAGTCCTCGCCGGCAACGGGCGCCTCCGCATCCAGCACCGCCTGCGCCACCACCCGCGTCGCCGCGCCCTGGCGCAGCAGCAGGACCCCCAGCCGGGTGCGCGCCATCGCGCCGGCGATCTCCAGCCGCAGCAGCTCCGCCTCCAGCACCAGCGGCGCGTCGAGGCGCGATCCGGGCGCCGTCAGCGCCGGCACCACCTGGCCCTCGCGCAGCCAGTCGCGCAGCGCGGCCTCCGCCAGCTCGGCCGGCGGGGCCAGCCATTCGTCATAGGGCGCCACCTCCAGCGAGCCATCGGGGCGCAGCCGGCGCAGGGCGCGGCCATCCAGCCCCGCCCCGGCGCGGAGGGGCCGCAGCAGCATCGCCTCCCGCCCCGGCGCGCGCGGCGGCCCCTCGCGGCGGGGGTCGAGCGGATAGCGCCGCGTCTCGATGTAGGGGCGGCTGAGGCCGCAGCCCGCGAGGGGCAGCAGCAGGAACAGGCGTCGGCTCATCGGGCACGCTCCGGCGCGGGCGGCGGCGCGCCCAGCAGGGTCTGGGATGGCGAGCGCCGCAGCGCCTCGCTGGTCTCGCGCAAATTGGAGGTGATGGCGCGCAGGTCGCGCAGGATGGGCGCCAGGTCGGCCTGTACGTCGCCCACCGTGGCGTTCACCCGCCCCACCGTGGGGCCGACCTGCCGCGTGGCGGCGCGGATGTCGCCCAGCGCGGCGTTCAGCCGGGCCAGGCTTTCGCGGATCTCCCGGCTTTCCGCCAGGCCGCGCACCCCGCCGGCCGCGCCGCGCAGCTCGCCGGTCAGGGCCGGGAGGTCGGCGCGCTGCACCTCCTGGCGCAGCAGCACCAGCAGGGAGGATGCGCTGTCCACCAGCCCCTGCACCTCCTCGGCGCTCACCCGGGCGCGGATGTCGGTGATGAGGCCGTTGACGTTGGCGACGATGGCCTCGATGTCCACGTTCTCCACGCGCCGCAGCAGCGTCTCCGCCGCGCCCTGCACCTGCGCGGCGGTGGAGGGCTGGTTGGGGATCACGGCATGCCGCGGCTCCCAGGGCAGCGGCGCCACGGGGAAGCGGTCGGGGTCCACGAAGTCCAGCTCGATGTAGGTGACGCCGGTGATGCCGGTGGTGGCCAGCCGCGCCCGCAGCCCCTGCGCCACCGCCTGGTCAATGCGCGGGATGTCGCCGATGCGCGTCAGGTCCAGCGCGAAGCGGATCACCACCAGCTGGAAGGCGCCGGCGAAGGCCTCGCCCTCCGGCCGGCGATAGGCGGCGGAGGCGAGCGCGATCTCCGTCACCCGCCCCACCTGCACGCCGCGGTAGCGCACGGGCGAGCCCGTCTCCAGCCCCTGCACGGATTCGCGCGAATAGGTCTCGAACACCGTGTCGCCCTGGCGCAGCCGGTCGCCGGTCAGGAAGATGACGAAGCCCACCAGCAGCACGGCGCCGATGATGACCATGGCGCCGACGGAGGCATAGGCGCGGCGGCCGGCGGCCATCTACAGCGCCTCCCGGTGGAAGAAGGCGCGCACGGTGGGGTTGGTGCTTTCCGCCTTCAGGCGTTGCGGCGGGCCTTCGGCGATCATCCCCTGCGCCTCCTTGTCCAGCATGATGCAGCGGTCCCCGATGGCCAGGATGGATTGCAGCTCGTGCGTCACCACCACGAAGGTGGTGCCGGTCTCCTTCGCGAGCGTCAGGATCAGCTGGTCCAGCCCGGCGGAGGTGATGGGGTCCAGCCCGGCGCTGGGTTCGTCCAGGAACAGGATCTCCGGGTCCAGCGCCATGGCGCGGGCAATGCCGGCGCGCTTGAGCATGCCGCCCGAGATTTCCGCCGGCAGGCGCTCCGTCGCATCGCCCAGCCCCACCAGGCCGAGCTTCGCGGCGGCCACCAGCGCGCGGGCGGCGCCGGGCAGGGCGGTATGGGCCTCGATGGGCAGCATCACGTTCTCCCGCAGGGTCAGGCTGCCCAGCAGCGCGCCCTGCTGCCACATCACGCCGATGCGCCGCAGCAGGGCGCGGCGGGCCTGCCCCTCCAGCGCGCCGATCTCCTCGCCCAGCACGCGCAGCGTGCCGGCGGTGGGGCGCAGCAGGCCGATCAGCAGCTTGAGCAGGGTGGACTTGCCGCAGCCCGAGCCGCCGAGGATCACGAAGACCTCGCCGCGGTTCACCTGGAAGGAGACGTCCTTGAACAGGGTGCGGCTGCCGAAGCGCATCGCCACGCCCTCGGCCTGGATGACGGGGTCCGCCATGGGCTACCAGCCCAGCCGGAAGAACAGCACGGCGAAGACGCCATCCAGCACCACCAGCGCCACGATGCCGCCCACCACCGCGGCCGTCGCCGCATCGCCCACCGCGCGCGGCCCGCGCCCGGCGCCCAGCCCGGAGCGGCAGCCGATGAAGCCGATGGCCAAGCCGAACATCAGCGCCTTGGCCAGCCCCCCCGCGAGGTCCCCCAGCGAGAGCCATTGCTGCACCTGGTGCGCGACTGTGACGGGCGGGTAGCCCAGCGTGGCCATGACGATGGCCATGCCCGCCATGCCGGTGACGGTCATCACCAGCGCCAGCACCGGCATGACGAGGCCCGCCGCCAGCACGCGCGGCACCACCAGCCAGGCCATCGGGTCCAGCCCCATGGTGGTCAGCGCGTCCACCTCCTCGTTCACCTTCATGGTGCCGAGTTCGGCGGCATAGGCGGAGGCCGTGCGCCCGCTCAGCACGATGCCGGCCAGCAGCGGGCCCAGTTCGCGCGTCAGCGAGATGCCGACGAGCTGGGGGATGAAGATCTCCGCCCCGAATTGCCGCATGGGGATGGAGGACTGGAAGGCGAGGATCACCCCGATCAGCGTGCCCAGCAGGATGCAGAGCGGGAAGGCGCGGGTGCCGGCCTCGTCCAGGTGGCGCATCAGCTCCACCAGGCGGATGCGCCAGGGGCGCAGCGCCAGGGCGCCGCCGGTCAGCACGGTTTCGCCCAGGAAGCCCGTCGCCTCCTTCCAGCCGGCGGCGCGGCCGATGGCGAAGGCGCCGATGCGCTGGACGAAGGAGAGCGGCCGGGAGGGGGCGGCGGGCTTCACGGTCGCCAGCGCGTCGCGGAAGCGCGCCAGCGCGGCGCGCGGGGCCTCCTCGCGTGGCTCGCGCCATTCCGGCTCGCCGGGCAGGCCGGCCAGCAGGGCGGCGCCGGCGGCGTCCAGCGCCGTCACGCCGCTGGCATCCAGCACGTAACGGCCTTTCGCGGCGGCCTGCTGCGCCGCCGCCCAGTCGCGCGCGGCGGCCTGCGCATCCAGCACGCCGGAGAAGCGCAGAACGCGGGTGCCGCTCTCCTCCGAGGTGTCGAGCATCTCAGCCCAAGGCGTGCAGCAGCACCGCGGTTGCCGCGGCGACGTTGAGGCTTTCCACCAGCGGCGAGCCCGCCAGCGTCACCGTGCCGGCGCAGGCGGCGACCACGGCGGGGTCCGGCCCGTGCTCCTCATTGCCCAGCACCAGGGCGATGGGCTTGGTGCGCGGCACCTGGGCCGGCGGCACGCCGCCCTTGGCCACCGCGGCGACGGTGGTGAACTGGCCGGACAGGCGGCGCAGCATCGCCGGCAGGTCGTCGGCGCGGAACACCGCCAGGTGCTCCAGCGCGCCCTCGGCGGTGCGGAAGGCGGCCTCGGAGAGATCGGCCTGGCGGTCGCCGCCGCCCAGCAGCAGGGCCTTGGCGCCGAAGAAGCAGGCGGTGCGGGCAATGGCACCGAGGTTGTGCGGGTTGCCGATGCCGTCCAGCACCGGCAGCAGCCGCGCGCCGAACAAGGCCGGGGGCGGCGGGCCGTCCAGCGGCTCCGCGTATCGCGGCGCGGCCAGGGCCATGATGCCGCCATGGTGCTCGGTGCCCGCGAGGCGCGCGAGGCGGTCCGGCGAGACCTCGTCATAGGGGCGCTTGTGGCGGGCCAGGTAGCGGCAGAGCGGGCCGGCGACCGGGCGCCGCGCCTCCACGTAGTTCAGCGCCAGCACCTGTTCGGGGCGGCGCAGGAACAGGGCGCGCACGGCGTTGACGCCGCAGATGCGCTGGAAGTCCCGCTGGGCGGCGCGGCGGGCGGCGGGGTGGTAGGGGTCAGACATGGGCGAGCAGCGCCTCCGGGACCTCGATGCCCTCGCGTTCCGCTGCTTCACGCAGCGCATCGCGGCGGGCGCCGGGCAGGCGGGTGCCCGCGTCGCCCAGGGTGGCCGTGACCAGGGTTTCCATCCGTTCGGCGAAGGCGTCGGCGCCGGCCAGGGCGCCGGGGTCCACCGCCAGGATGGCGTGGCCCAGGCGGGGCGGGTTGGGGCTGGGGGCGAAGAAGCTGTCGGCCTCGAAGGCGAAGGCGGCGCCGCCCAGCGCGACGCAGAGCAGCTCCACCACCAGGGCCAGCGCCGCGCCCTTGGCGCCGCCCATCGGCAGCATGGCGCCGTCCAGCGCGGCCGTCGCGTCGGTGGTGGGGTGGCCGGCGGCGTCCAGCGCCCAGCCCTGGGGGATGGGCTGCCCGGCCTTGGCGGCCACCATGATCTTCCCGCGCGCCACCTCGGAGAGCGCGAGGTCCACCACCAGCGGCGGCGCACCCCGGCGGGGGAAGGCGGCGGCGACCGGGTTGGTGCCCAGCAGCGGGCGGCGGCCGCCCGGCACCGGCATGGCGGCCGGCGAGTTGGTGAAGGCCAGCGCCACCAGCCCCGCTTCCGCCAGCCGGCGCACCGGCAGGCCCATGGCGCCGGCATGGTGGCTGTTGGCGACCGCGACGAAGGCGACGCCGTGGCGACGGGCGCGCGCCGCGGCTTCCCGTTCGGCCAGTTCCAGCGCTGGATAGGCCAGGCCGTTGCGCGCATCCACCAGGGCGCAGCCGCCCTTCTGCGCCGTCACGGCGGGTTCGGCGGCGCCATCGGCCCGGCCTTCGCGCAGGAAGCCGGCATACATGGCGATGCGCGACAGGCCATGGCCGCCCTGGCCCTCGGCCTCCGCCGCCACCAGCGCGGCGGCGGTGAGGGCGGCCATGCGCGGGTTGGCGCCGGCCGCCACGAGCGCACGGGCGGCGGCGGCTTCGGCGGCGGCGAGGGGGAGGCGGGGCATGGGGTGGTTGAAGCGCGGATGCCCCGCGGCGTCCAGCGCCGCGACCTGTGCTAGCCGTCCGCCCGGATCCCGCTGTCCCGCACCAGCCGCGCCCAGCGCCCCACCTCCTCCGCGATGAAGGCCCTGGAGCGGTCGGCGTCCCAGCCCAGCACGTCGAAGCCGCCTTCCTCGGCGCGGCGCCTCGTCTCGGGGTCGCGGATGGCGGCCAGGGTCGCGCGCTCCACCTCCGCCAGCACGGGGCGGGGCACGGCGGCGTTGGTGAGCATCGCCGTCCAGTTGGTGATGGCGAGGCTGGGCGCGCCGAGTTCCGCCACCGTCGGCAGCTCGGGCAGCAGGCGGTGGCGCGCCGCGCCGGTGATGGCGAGCGCCCGCAGCCGCCCGCCCTGGATCTGCGCCAGGCATTCGGGGAGGTTGCTCACCATGAAGTCCAGGTTGCCGGCCACCAGGTCGGTCACGCCCGGGGCGCCGCCGCGATAGGGGACGTGGGTGACGAGGCCGCCGGCCTGCGCCTCGCGCCGCACCAGCTCCAGCCCCAGATGCGGCGGCGAGCCATTGCCGGAGGAGCCGGCATTGGTGGGGCGCGAGCGCACATGCTGCAGGAAGTCCGGCAGGGCGCGCAGGGGGCTGGCGGCGTTCACCACCACCACCAGCGGCAGCGCGCCCAGCATGGAGACCGGGGCGAAGTCCCGCAGCAGGTCGTAGGGCGCCTGGGGAAACAGCGAGACGTTGACCGCATGCGTCAGCGTGATGGCGAGCAGCGTATGGCCATCGGGCGCGGCCTTGGCGGCGGCATCGGCGCCGATCATGGCGTTGCCGCCGGCGCGGTTCTCCACCACCACCGGCTTGTTCCAGCCCTCGCCCAGCTTCTGCGCCACCAGCCGCGCCATGATGTCCGTCAGCCCCGCCGGGGTGAAGGGCACGATGTAGCGCACCGGGCGGTCCGGGAAGCCCTGGGCGCGGGCGGCGAGGGGGATGAAGGGCAGCGCCAGGGCGGCGCGTCGTTTCATGCGCATGTGAACGTGAAATCCTTCCTGACAATAACAACGATTCGATGTCGTTGATTGGACCGCGCGTTGGCGGTCTTGTCCAGCCTGCCATGCCGGCGCCTGATGGCGGCACCGAAAAATGGAGGGACGGCATGGCGGGCTTGGACGTGACGCGGCTTGAGGCGTTGGCGACGGCGGTGGAGGGTGACGTGGCCACGGGGCTGTGCCGCGGCGCCGCCATTGCCGTGGCGCAGGGCGGTACGGTGGTGCTGTCCCGCGTCTTCGGCGAGGCCCGGGCCGGGGAGGCCGCCGATGCGCGCACCCTGTGGCTGCTGTATTCCAACACCAAGGTCGTCACCGCCGCCGCCCTCTGGGCCCTGGCGGAGGAGGGGCGCATCTCGCTCACCGATCCGGTGGCGCGGCACCTGCCGGGCTTCGAGGCCGGCGGCAAGGGCGGCATCACATTCATCGAACTGCTGACGCACCAGGCGGGCTTTCCCTCGGCGAGCGTGCCGGAGGCCACCTGGGAGGACCCGGCGCTGCTGCGCGCGGCGGTGTGCGGCTTCGCGCTGGAATGGGAGCCGGGGTCGCGGGTGCGGTACCACCCGGCCTCGGCGCATTGGGTGGCGGCCGCCGTCATCCGTGCCGTGACCGGCGAGGACCATCGCGCCTTCCTGCATCGGCGCATCATCGCCCCGCTGGGGCTGGACCTGCATGTGGGGCTGCCGGACCACGAACACGCCCGCGCCGCCGACATGCATGACGAGGACGGCACGCCGCGCATGCCCGAATGCGGCGCCGCGCATCGCCTGGCGGGCGTGCCGGGCGGCGGGGGCTACGCCACGGCGCCGGCGATGGCGCTGTTCTACCAGTGCCTGCTGCGCGGCGGGGCGCCCATCCTGTCACGCCGCGTGCTGGACTACGCCCTGCGCCCGCGCACCGGCGAGCGCGTGGACGAGCACAACGGCATCCCCATGCACCGCGCCCTGGGCCCGCACCTGCGCGGCACGACGGACCACATGCGCGGCCTGGGCACGCTGGCGCATCCGCTGACCTTCGGGCATGGCGGCGTCGGCTCCTCCTATTGCTGGGGCGATCCGGAAAGCGGGGTGAGCTTCGCCTTCCTCAGCAACACGCGTGTGGAGGAGGAGCGGCACGCGGCGCGGATGGAGCGGCTGTCCAACCTGGCCCATGCCACGATCCGGTGAGCCGGCGATCCACGCCTCCGGGCCCTGCGGCCCTGCGGCGATCGCCGGCCTCCGTTGAGCCGGCGATCCACGCCTCCGGGCCGTGCGGCCCTGCGGCGATCGCCGGCTATCCGTTGAGCAGCCGCACGATGCCGTCGAGCTGGTCCAGGTCCTTGTAGGACAGCACCACCTGCCCGCCCTTGGCCCCGTGGCGGATCGCCACGCGCAGGCCCAGCCGCGCGGTGATCTCGCGCTCCAGCGCGCGCGTCTCGGCATCCGGGGCACGGCGCTCGGCGCGGGAGGGCACTTCGCGCTGGGCGGCCAGCGCCTCGGCCTGGCGGACGTTGAGGCCGCGATCCACGATGGCCAGCGCCAGCGCCTCGGGCTGCGGTGCCGCCAGCAGGGCGCGGGCGTGGCCGGCCGTCAGCGCGCCGTCGCGCAGCAAATCGCGCACGCGCTCGGGCAGGTTCAGCAGGCGCAGCGTGTTGGAGACATGCGGGCGGCTCTTGCCGACGATCTTCGCCAGCGCCTCCTGCGTCAGCCCGAATTGCTGCGTCAGGCGGCCATAGCCCTCGGCCTCCTCCAGCGCGTTCAGGTCCTGGCGCTGGAGGTTCTCCACCAGGCCGGCGGCCATCGCCTCGCGGTCCGAGAAGTCGCGCACCAGGGCCGGCACCTCGTGCAGCCCGGCCTTCTGCGCCGCGCGCCAGCGCCGCTCGCCGCCGATGATCTGGTAGCGCTGGGCGTCGCCCTTGCGCGGCCGCACCAGGATGGGCTGGAGCACGCCGTGCTCCTTCATCGAGGCCGCCAGCTCCTCCAGCGCGCCCTCGTCCATCGCGTCGCGCGGCTGGAAGGGGCCGGGCTCCAGCGCGCTCACCGGCAGGGTGCGCAGCCCGGCGCCGGGGGTGGCGGCGCTGGCCGTGGCGGCCTCACCCAGCAGGGCGGAGAGGCCCTTGCCCAGGCCGCGGGGCTTGGCGCTCATGCCGCGGCCTCCTGCCGCAGCCGGGCGCGGTGGCGCTTCAGCACCTCGGCGGCGAGCCTGACATAGGCCTCGGCGCCCGGGGAGCGCGGGTCATACAGCGTCACCGGCAGGCCATGCGACGGCGCCTCGGAGACGCGGACGTTGCGCGGGATGACGGTGTCATAGACCTGCGCGCCGAATACGCCGCGGACATCGTTGGACACCGCTTCCGACAGGTTGTTGCGACGGTCGAACATGGTCAGCACGATGCCTTCCAGCCGCAGCGACGGGTTGAAGCCACGGCGGATGCGCTCCAGCGTCTGCATGATCTGCGACATGCCCTCCAGCGCGTAGAACTCGGTCTGCAGCGGCACGAGCATGGATTCCGCGGCCACCAGGGCATTGAGGGTCAGCAGGCCCAGCGAGGGCGGGCAGTCCAGCAGCACCCACTCCACGCCGCGCAGCGCCTCGGCGCCCTGGGCCAGCGCGTCGCGCAGCCGGCCCTCGCGCGCCGCCATGTCCACCAGCTCCAGCTCGGCCCCCGCCAGGTCGGGGTCGGCCGGCACCAGGGACAGGTTCGCCACCTCCGTGCGGCGCATCACCTCGGCCAGCGGGCGGCCTTCCGTCAGCAGGGCATGGGTGCCGGGCGCGCGGTCCGGCCGGGCCAGGCCCAGCCCGGTGGAGGCGTTGCCCTGCGGGTCCATGTCCACCAGCAGCACCTTGTGGCGCAGCGCCAGCGCGGCGGCGAGGTTCACCGCCGTGGTGGTCTTGCCCACGCCGCCCTTCTGGTTGGCCAGGGCGAGGATGCGAGGGGGCTTCACGTCAGGCAGGGCGCACCTCGGTCAGTCGCAGGATTGTCGAGTCGGGGTCGGTGGCGCTGGGCAGGCGCTCCACCTGCATCAACCAGCCCGCGGCGGCCTGCGTCAACTCCGCATCCACGCCGCGCCCCTTCGGGAAGACGGCGACGCCGCCCGGGGCCAGCAGGCGATGGGCATGGGGCAGCAGCTCCGCCAGGGGCGCCAGCGCGCGGGCGGTCAGCGCGGCCAGCGGCGGCAGGCGGGCATCCGCGATGCGGCGGGGATGCACCGTCACATGCGGCAGGTCCAGGCGCCGCGCGGCTTCCAGCAGGAAGGCGGATTTGCGCCGGTCGCTCTCCACCAGGTGCACCGGCCCCTGCCGCATGATGGCCAGCACCAGCCCCGGCAGGCCGCCGCCGGAGCCGATGTCGCCCAGCACGCCCCCGGGCAGCAGCGGCGCCAGCTGCGTGCAGTCCATCACGTGCCGCTCCCACAGGCGCGGCATGTCGCGCGGGGAGACGAGGTTGATGCGCGGGTTCCATTCGGCCACCAGCGCCGCATAGGCGCGCAGCCGCTCCTCCGTTTCACGTGAAACGGCCGGCTCACGTTCCACGTGAAACACCCCGCAGGTGGACAGCCAGGGCGGCGATGGCGGCGGGCGTCACCCCCGGCAGCCGCCCGGCCCGGCCCAGCGTGGCCGGGCGCGCGCGGGACAGACGATCGCGCATCTCGTTGGACAGGCCGGGGACGGCGCCGAAGTCCAGCCCATCCGGGATGGTGGCCGCCTCCTCCCTCGCCAGCCAGGCCTGTTCCTGCACCTGCCGCTCCAGATAGGGGGCATAGAGCGCCTCCGCCTCCAGCCAGGCCCGCACCCGGGCTGGCAAGGCGCCGATCCAGGGCGCGAGACGCGTCACCGCCTCGGGCGTGGCGGCCGGCAGCGCCATCGCCTCCAGCAGGCTGCGGCGCCGCCCATCCTGGTTCACGGCGATTCCGGAGGCGGCGAAGGCGGCGGGGGTCGCGCCCTCCGCCATGGCGCGCGACCGCGCCTCGCGGCACAGGGCCTCGAAGGCCCGCCACGCCGCGCGGCGATCCGCGCCGATGCACCCCCAGGCTTCCCCATGATGCGCCAGGCGGAAGCCGGCATTGTCGGCCCGCAGGGCCAGCCGGTGCTCGGCGCGTGCGGTGAGCATGCGATAGGGCTCGCTCACGCCATGCAGGGTCAGGTCGTCCACCAGCACGCCCATATAGGCCTCGGCCCGGCCGGGCACGGCGGGCGGCGTGCCGCCCGCCGCGCGGTGGGCGGCGTTCACCCCGGCCAGCAGGCCCTGCGCCGCTGCCTCCTCATACCCCGTCGTGCCGTTCACCTGCCCGGCCAGGAACAGCCCCGGCGTGGCGCGGCATTCCAGGGTGGGGCGCAGCGCGCGCGGGTCCAGGTGGTCGTACTCGATGGCGTAGCCGGGGCGCAGGATCACCGCCTCCTCCAGCCCGGCGATAGAGGCGATCATCGCCCGCTGCGCGTCCTCGGGCAGCGAGGTGCTGATGCCGTTGGGATAGACCGTGTGCTCCTCCAGCCCCTCCGGCTCCAGGAAGATCTGGTGGCGCTCCTTGTCGGCGAAGCGCACCACCTTGTCCTCGACGCTGGGGCAGTAGCGCGGCCCCGCCCCGGTGATGTGCCCGGCATGCAGGGCGGAGCGGTGCAGGTTCTCCCGGATGATGGCATGCGTGCGGGCATTGGTGTGGGTGATGCCGCACGCCACCTGCCGGTTGGTGATGCGCGCCGTCATCGCCGAAAGCGGCTCGGGCTCCGCGTCGCCGCCCTGCATCTCCAGCGTGTCCCAGCGGATAGTGCGGCCATCCAGTCGCGCGGGCGTGCCAGTCTTCAGCCGGGCCAGCGGCAGGCCCAGCCGCTCGAAGGCCAGCGCCAGGCCGACCGCCGGCGCCTCCCCTACGCGCCCGGCAGGGATGCGCCGGTCGCCGATGTGGATGGTGCCGCGCAGGAAGGTGCCCGTCGTCACCACCACCGCGCCCGCCTGGATGCGGCGGCCCGATGCGGTGACGACGCCGGCGATCCGCGCCCCATCCAGCACCAGATCCTCGACGGCATCGGCCTCGCAGGATAGCCCCGCCTGCGCCCGCAGCAGCGCCTGGATGGCCTGGCGATACAGCGCGCGGTCCGCCTGGGCGCGCGGGCCGCGCACCGCCGGGCCCTTGGAACGGTTCAGCAGCTTGAAATGGATGCCCGCGGCATCGGCGGCGCGGCCCATCAGCCCGTCCAGCGCGTCCACCTCGCGCACCAGGTGGCCCTTGCCGATGCCGCCGATCGCCGGGTTGCAGGACATCTCGCCCAGCGTGGCCAGGCCGTGCGTCAGCAGCAGGGTGCGGGCGCCCACGCGCGCCGCCGCCGCGGCCGCCTCGCAGCCGGCATGGCCGCCGCCCACCACCACCACATCCGCGCGCGCATCCCACATGCGCGCGGGATACCACACTCACTTGCCGATGCAGAACTCGCCGAAGACGCGGTCCAGCACGGCTTCAACATCCACCCGGCCGGTGATGCGGCCCAGCGCCCGCAGCGCCTCGCGCAGCGCCTCGGCGCGCAGCTCCGGCAGGGGGGCATGGGGCAGGCGGTCCAGCGCCGTCAGCGCCTCGGCCAGGGCGGCGCGGTGGCGGGGGCGGGTCAGGCCGGCGCTGTTGCCGCTGCCGGCGCGG
>JBEQBS010000064.1:0-12007 GCA_041639675.1 Rubritepida sp.
GATGATCCCACCCGCTGCGGCGGCGTACTGCCAGTCCGCCTCGGGGATGGCATAGGGCTTGGTGACCAGCGCCCCGATCAGCGTCGCCAGCAGGTCCACGCCGCGCGCTGTCGTGACGGCAATCGGGTTGGCCGAGTAGCCAGTGGCGGCCAGCACCGGCACGGCGCCGGCCGTGTTGCGCGCCTGGCCACCCACCGGCGTGACGGTGGGCGGGATGGTGCTGAGCACGTTCACGCCCAGCCCCTGGCCAGCGACCGACTGGCCGCGACCGGCGGTGATCTCCGTCGTCAGCTCGGCATAGTCGGCGATGGTGACGAACTGGACCCTGATGTCGGTGTTCGAGGCAGGCGCCAGGTTGCGGCTGACCGAGGCCCAGCCGGTGTTGAGATAGGCGCCGCTGAAGGTTGAGCCCAACAGGTCAAAGCTGTTGGCGTCGATGACCGTGATGGTGAAGCTGCCATTCGCCCCGGGCACGCCCGACACGTCCGCCACCGTGACCACATCGTTCGTCGCGAAGCCATGCGCCGCGCGGGTGATGCGCACTGCGCCACCGCCGTTGTTGGCCACCGCCGAGATGCCGTTGATGACCTGCCGGTTCCGCACCCGGATCCGGAACCGATACAGCGCATTCGGCTCGGGAATCTGCTGGTGGCGAACATAGGAGTTCGAGCGCGCTGCCGTGGTGTCGAGCAAACGCCCATGGAAGTAGCATTCGTCGTTGGTCGGCTCGAGTTCCAGCACCGACCACCCGGCCGGGGCCGTGGTCGGGATGGTGCTGCCGGAGGTGCTGCCGAGGCGCGGCGCCCCCTCGCTCTGCACCTCGTAGTTGGCGAGCGTGGCGCTGGCGCCATCCAGCCGCCAGGCCGCCGCGCTGCGCCCGTCCGGCTGGGCGGTGGTGGGATCGATGCTGACCAGTTCGAGCCAGACCGACTGGCCGACGATGCGCTGGCTCATGTTCACCGCCACCATGACCCGCAGCGGGATGGTGAAGGTGGTGCGGCTGGTGAGCGTCAGCTCATCGTCGAGCATGGTGCCGGTGGAGATGGTGACCGCGCCATCGGCCACGGTGTGGGTGATGCCGCCGCCGGTCGCCGCGATCTCCCACCGCGCCGGGTTGATCTCGGTACCGTTGAAGCTGTCGCGGAACTTCTTCTGCATGCTCTTGATCTTGAGCATGTCGTCGGTCCAGTCGTAGGCGCCTGCGATCATGGCTGTGCTCCTGGGGCAGGCTCGGCACGCGGCGAGGCGGCGCCGGTGGCGGCGATTTCGATGGCGGCGAGTTGCGCGGCGTCCTGGGCGGCGCCGGACTTCGCGACGCGGCGCGGATCGCTGTCGAGCGACAGGCCCGCCTCATCCAGCAGGGCGTTGGCCTCGCGGATCATCTCGACCACCTGGCGGAAGTCATAGCCGAAGGCGCCGACCGCCTCGGGCTGCGGCACGAAGCCGGCGCGCACCTGCGCGATGAGCGCGGTGGTGTCCTTCAGCGGGTCGATCATCTCGTGCGCAGGCGGGACGTGGGAGAGGCCCTCTGGCACGTCGGCGCCCCACAGGCCGAGCAGCGCGCCCTGGGCGTGGAAGCGATCCGCGATGGGTCGCACCAGCATCGGAATGAGCATCCCGTACTGCACCTGCTCGCAGAGGCGGCGGAACTCGATCTTGCCCGCGCGCAGCGAGGAGTAGTTCGCCTGGCTCAGATCGCCGGCCACCTGGTCATAGGTCAGGCCGGCACCGACGGCCGACGCCTCCAGCGCGCGCCGCGCGAAGGCGGCGTGGCTGCCGCCGCCGGACGGATTCACCACCTCGACGCTGCCCATGCCGCGGCGATAGAGGATCATGCCGGGCTCGAAGCTCTCCACCGTGCGGCCCTGGGCGTCGCGGAGGAGACCCGAGGCCGGCCCGGTCATGGCGTCGTCGCCGTCCTCGGAGACGACCGCCGCCAGGCAGGCCTCGATCTTGGCCTTCATCAGCAGCGCGGCCTCATAGTCGCCCAGATCCCGCAGTCGGGTCAGCACGGGTGCCAGCCACGACACGTCGCGCAGCTGGCCAGGCCGGCGCTTGCGGTAGATGTGCAGCACGTCGCGGGCCGGCACACGCTGGCTGCTCAACCAGGTGGCGCCGCCCGGCAGAACCCAGGAGGCGCCCGGGTGCACGCGATGCAGCCAATAGCCGACCGGCTCACCGGCCTCACCGAGGCCGATGCCCTGGAGCGTGGGGACGCCCTCGATGACGCCCTGCCGGGCCGCGTCGAGGTGGTCGCTTTCCAGCACCTGTAGCCGCAGGCCGATCGGATTGGCGGACGTGATGTCGGCCGGCAGCAGGCGGACGAAGCATTCGCCGCTCTCCACCACCGCGCGCATGACCAGCGCCTGGAGGCCATTGAGATCGAGCCGCCCCTCCGCGTCACACGCCGTGCTGTCGGACCAGCGGCGCCAGGTCTCGGCGTGCGGCTTGTCGGGCCAGCGGGTGGTGATGCCGGCGCCGACGGCATTGCCGGTCCAGAGATCCACGATGCGGGCGGCATAGGGGTCGTTGCGCACGGCGTCGCGGGCCCGGCGCGCCACGGTGGGTGCGGCGGCACCAACCTCGGCGGTGGCGCTGCTGCCGGACGCGGCCCAGGAGGAGGCGCGGCTGTCCTGCGCCGCGGCATAGCCGCGCAGCGCGTGCCATGCATCACGAAGGCGCCCCATCACCTGCTTCCCTCGCGAGAGAAGCTGGCGAGTGTGACGCTGGGCCGGCGGGCCGCAGTGTTCTCGGCAGCGTGGAGCACTGACAGCGCGCGGCCAAGCTCGTCGAGGGAGCGGTATTCCACCGTGCGGCCGTCGAAGGTCACGCGCGTGGTGCCGCCGGTGAAGGCGGCGGCCAGGACGGCGGCACGGGTGCCAGCAGGCTGGGCGAGCGCCCAGGCGAGGACGGTCGGATCCATGTTCGTCCTCCTTCAGCGAAGCCAGTTGCTGTGCGGTGCCAGCCAACCGCGGGGGCGCTGCGTGTCAGATGCGGATGGCGCCGGCGCGGCCTGCAATGGCGGCGGCGGGTCAGCGACATTCCCAGCAGCGGGAAGTTCGCTCACCCGCAGCGGAGCATCGGCGATCTGGTCGCGCAGCTGCTGCCAGAAGCGGTCGCCATACCGATCCGCGCCGAGCAGCCAGAGCGCGGCACGCGCCAGCACGGCGCAGTCCAGCGCCTCGTTCCGCTCGCGCAGCTTGGCCCATTCCTGCCGGGCAAAGCCGCGCCGATCCTTCGTCGTGCGCAGCTGCTCCGCGACCAGCTGCTTGACCCATTCCACCTCGATCGCGCGCGGCAGATGCACCCAGCCAGGTGGCAGCTCCTCCGCGTCGCCGCGACCGAGCCAGAGCCGGCGATACAGGTCGGCCTTCCAGGTGGAGACCGAGACGGTCCAGAGCTTGAGGCCACGCCGCAGCTTCTGGCCGTTCACCAGCGCATCCACCGGCGTCGGGCCCTGGACGGGCTGCGCCCGGTTCCAGCCATCGATGCCCTTGGTGGGCGCGATGCGCGGATCCCGCAGGCGCCGCAGGTGGCCGTAGACGGCGGCGGTGTCCCGGCCGCCGGTGTCGACGCAGAGCCGGGCAATGCGCATGGCGCCGCCACCCTGGCGCGGCCAGTCGCGCGCGAGCAGCTTCGCCAAGTCGTCCCAGGGATCCCGATCTCGCGGACTGCCCGGGATCACCACATGGTCGACGAGCCAGGAGGAGAAGCCCTCCGCCCAGCCCCACACATCGCATTCCAGGCGATCGTCCTGCACGTCGACGCCCGCGGTGAGGACCAGCGTGCCGGGCGGGACGATGCCCATGGCGAAATCCTCGCGGCGCTCGACCAGGCGCTCCCAATCCGGCGCCTCGCCCTGCTCCTGCCAGGTCTCGCCGAGGACTGTGTTCCGAAACGTCTTGATGTCCTCGGGCTTGCCCTGCGCCGCCTCCCAATCACGGGCGATCTGTTCCCAGGAGAGCCAGCCCACCGGCGAGTACAGCGCCGAGATGTGGAAGCCGATGGTGTGCGGGTCCTGGCCTTCACTCGTCGCGCGCCATTCGCCGCCACTGAGCATGGCGGTCTTGTCGTGCTCCTGCATCGGGTGGTCGCAGGCGGTGCAGTGATACCGCGCCGTCTCGGGTGCGCCTTTCTCCCAGATCAGCCGCTCAAAGCGCAGCCACTGCATCTCGCCGCAGGCGGTGCAGGGCACGAAGAACCGCCGCTGGTCGCTGGCGAGATACTCCCGCTCGATGCGGCTGCGGCCGGCGATGGTCGGCGTGCTGACCAGGAAGGCCTTGCGGCGCCAGCCGAAGGTTCGTGCCCGGGCCTCGGCGAGGGCGATGGGGTCACCTTCGCCGGCGACATCGCCGGGATAGGCGTCCACCTCGTCGAGGAACAGGAACCGTGCCGTCATCGAGCGCAGCCCGACCGCGCTGTTGGCGCCGGTCAGGACCAGGATCCCGCCCGGGAATTCCTTCGACAGCATGGTGTTGCCGCTGTCGCGGGCGCGGGCCGGGGCAACCCGCTCCCGCAGCGCGGGCGTTTCCTCCAGCAGCGGGTCGATGCGCTGGCGCGAGAAGCGCTTGGCCAGTTCGACGGTCGGCTGCACCGCCAGCGCGGGTGCTGGCACATGGTGCATGATGTAGCCGAGCCAGTTATTGCCGCTTTCCGTGGCGCCGACCTGCGCACCCTTCATGAACACGACGCGCCGGGCGGGATGCACCGCGGACAGCGCGTCCATCACGTCCTTCAGGTAGGGCGTGCGGCTGGTGCGCCAGGGGCCGGGTTCCGCGGAGGCGCGGCTGCCGAGCATGCGATGGCGCTCGGCCCATTCCGACACGGTGAGCTGCGGCGGCGGCCGGAGCATGGCGCCGACACGCCGGCGCACATGCTCACGGCTGCGGAGCCCGGTCCCCTCCGAGGCCTGCTGGATCGAAGCGATCGGCCGCCTCCGTCAGCAGGTCGTTGATGTGGCTCTGCAGGATGGTCTGCAGCAGATGCGGATCGACGCTGATCTCGGCGGCGATCAGGCCAGAGACACGGGCCGGCCAGTTCAGCAGCGCGTCGCGCATGGTGCTGCCGATCTCGTCGAGCGCTGCATTGGCCTCGGTGACATCGACCAGGCGGCGCTTGGTCTCGTCGAGCGAGAGGCGCTGCGCCTCCACCTTCAGCGCGAGCTGCGCCACTTTAAGCCGGGCGAAGGGCGTGCCCTCGGCGCCGGCGCCGTTGGCCAGGGGCGAGCGGATGGGATCGGCGGTTTCAGCCAGGCGGCGCCGGGTCTTGTCGATGTCCCACTGGCCGTCAGGCTCGCGGGCGATGCGGCCCGCACGTTCGGCCTTGTGGATGGCGGTGTCGCTGACGCCAAGGCGGCGCGCGGCCTCGCGCGTGGAGGCGGTCAGTTCCGGCATGGCGGCGACTCTGCCTCCCATCGCGGAGCCGCGATGGGGGCCCGCAAGCCGCCGCGCGTGATGGCGATGCCGGCCTTCTCAGAGGGGACGAAGGGCGCGCTGGCGGGCGGCTTCAAAGGCTGTGATGGCAGCGGGCCAATCCAGGCTGGCGCCGTCGCCGAGCATCTGCACCGGTGCGAGGGCCACGCGGCAGCGCGACCAGTAGTTGCCGTCCAGTGTGGCGAGCCACCCGGCCAGCCCCTTTGCGGCAAGCGCCGCGGCGGCGGCTGCGACCTCAGCCTCGCTCGGCGGCGCGGCGCGGCCCATCGTCACGTGCCGGCCATCCTGCGCCAGGATGATCCAGCGTCGCTCCGAGGACTTTGGCTTCAGGCTCATCTGCGTCTCCGTCTAGCGGGGCGGGATGCCCTGCGCGTGACGGACGATTCGCGCTGTGTCGGAGCGCAGCCAACTCAATAGAGCGCCGAGAATCTGGATGATCCCCGGCGCTCCTGATGATGTTCGGTCGCGTGGCTGGTGCGCTTCACTCCGCGAGGGCGTAGATGGTGAAGGAGCCCTTCGCGCCGGTCTTGTTCGGGCCGACCATCCGCTCGCGCGACTTCACCTCGATCGTGTGGCCCTTCTTCTTCAGCCCCGCGAAGAAGCCGCGGACCGTGTGCTGCGCCCAGCCCGTCGCCTCCGCGATCTGCGCCACCGTCGCCCCCTCGGGGCGCCGGAGCATCGCCAGCACCTGCTCTTGCTTGGTGCCCTCGCGCGGCTTGCGAGGCGCACCCGGCTCGCGGGCGGTGCGGGCGGGCTTGCCGGCGAGGGCGGCGCGGAGGGCCTCGATGGCGCGGCTGATCGGGTTGTCGGTCGCGTCCTGCGCCGGGCTGGCGTCCCAGGCGGCCAGAACCTCCGCGGCGGCGTCGCACAGGCTCGCGCGCGGGGCGGGTGTGGGCACGCCCTGGGCGGGTTCGGCTTCCTCCGCGGGGGCATCCCCCTCGGCGGCGTCGTCCGCGCCCGCGGGCGCCGTGTCGAGCACGCTGCCCTCGATGCCGGAGCAGTCGGGCTCGCCGGCCCCTGCGTCGCCCTCGTTCGGGTCGATGCCGATGGCGCGCAGTCCCTCGTCGGTGATGCGCGCCACGATCCAGGTGCCGTCGTCATCCTGGCGCCAGCCCAGCCCGACATGCTCTCGCGGGGCGTTGATCTCGGTGAGCAGGTTGTTCTTGATCAGGCTGCGGAACACTGCGTTGCGGGCCGCGGCGGGCAGGGTCTTCGGCGCGCGGGCGAGGCCCATCTCGTGCTGCGCGGCGGCGCTGAGAATCACGCGCTGGCTGTCGGAAAGCTTGGTCATCGTGGTGGTCTCCGGTTCCGGGTGCCGGTCATCGGCCCCTACTGCCGGGAGCCCCGCCGGCAGCGCCGGTCGGGGCGGTGCGGGAGTGGTCCGCTTCAGGCGGCGTATTCGCCGCGGCGGAAATGCTGGTCCGCGATGTCCTTCAGCTTCGCCGTCGCATCCGAAAGCCAGGCGGCTTCGCCCCAGAGCACCGTCTCGGGGTCCGCGCCGAAATGGTCCGCGCTGGCCTGCTGGAGTTCCATGAGGAGGGCGTCGAATTCGGCCTTCTTCGCCAGGAAGGCGGCCAGGCTGCGTTCCTGGTTGCGGGCGGCGCGGGCTTCGCGGTCGGTCATCGTGGTCTCCGTCGTGGTGCAGGGCGAGGTGCTCTGCGTGTGACGGACCATTCGCGCTGTGGCGCGCACGAGCCAAGCAAGATGCAGCGTCGTGAGATTGCTATGATTCGGCGGTTTGGATCACATCATGATCGACAATGCCGCGGGCCGCGGCGACATCGGCGAAGATGCGATCATCACCCTCCAGTACGGCGGCTTCGCCGGTCGCTTCCTGCCAGCGCCGCACGATCACATCGGCATAGGCCGGATCGATCTCCAGCAGTACGGCGCGCCGCCCTGTGCGCTCCGCCGCGATCATGGTGGTGCCCGAGCCGCCGAAGCAGTCAAGCACCGTGTCGCGCGGCTTGCTGCTGTTGCGGATGGCCCGCTCCACCAGCGCCACCGGCTTCATGGTGGGGTGCAGGTCGTTCCTGGCCGGCTTGTCGAAGTGCCAGACGTTTCCCTGGTCGCGCGCACCGCACCAGTAGTGCTGCGCGCCAGCCTTCCAGCCGTAGAGCATGGCTTCGAACTGCTGGTGGTAGTCGGCGCGGCCGAGCGCGAAGGTGTTCTTCGCCCAGATGATGGTGCTCGACCATTTGCCGCCGGCCTCCTGCCAGACGCGATGCAGCGTCGGCCATTCGGACGAGGACATGCAAACGTAGCAGGCGCCCTTGGTCACCGAGAGCAGGTTGGCCAGTGCCGGTCGCAGGAACTCGGGAAAGCCACCGCCGAGCGCGTCGTTGGCGATGGTCATCTTGGCGGCGGTGCCGCCCTCGTAGGCGACGTTATAGGGCGGATCCACGAAGCCCATGTCGGCCAGGTGGCCGGCGCCGAGCGCACGCTGCACGTCCGTCAGCTTCGTCGCGTCGCCGCAGAGAATGCGGTGGTCGCCGCAGCGCCAGAGATCGCCGGTCCGGGTGACCGACACCCCGGGCGGCGGCGGTGCGTCATCGGCATCATCGCCGAGACCAGCATCGGCCGCGGCCAGCAGCCGATCGAGCTCCATGCCGGAGAAGCCGAGCACGTCCAAGTCGACCACCGCCTCGTCGCGGATCCGCGCGATCTCGGCGGCCAGCAGCGCCTCGTCCCAGCCGGAGTTCAGCGCGATCTGGTTGTCGGCCAGGCGTAGCGCACGCGCCTGCGCGGGAGAGAGATGGCCGAGCCGCAGCACCGGCACCGAGGCGAGCCCGAGCTGCTTCGCCGCCATGACGCGGCCATGGCCGGCGATCAGCACGCCTTCGGCATCGACCAGGACCGGGTTCACGAAGCCGAACTCGGCGATCGACGCCGCGATCTGCGCCACCTGGGACGGCGAATGCGTGCGCGCGTTCTCGGCGTAGGGGACCAGCGCCGCGACCGGCAGTGTGGAGACGACGAGGTCAGGCTGCACTTGCGGTGACCTCCGTCCGCGCCGCGGCCACGGCGTCGTAGTCGCGCCCGTCATCGGCCAGCGTCACCGGCATGTCCGGGTGCAGCATCCGCCACCGCGCTACGGCCAGATCGACATAGGCGGGGGCCAATTCGACAGCCCGCACGCGGCGTGAGGTGCGCTGGCCCGCCAGGATCGTGGTGCCGCTGCCGCCGAAGGGCTCGAACACTACCTCGCCCTCTTCGGTGTAGGTGCGCATTAGGAAATCCGGCAGCACCACCGGGAACACCGCGGGGTGCTCCGTCTCGATGCCGCGGCCCTTGTGGCGAGTGAGGCGCAGCACGTTGTCGGGGATCCGGAAGTCCTGCACCGGCAGGCCGGCATGCTGGTATTCCGAGATGGTGCCGTCGGCCGCGCGGAGCCCACTGCCCTTGTTCGGCGTGCCGGCCCATTTGCAGGGGACGATCTTGTTGGCCTGGCGGGCCTGGCGGTTGAAGTGAAAGACGAGCTCGAAGGCGGGCGCGAGCCGGCCGTTCCAGTCGCCTGGCAGGCCTGGGCCCTGGTCCCAGGCATACAGCCCGAAGCGCCGCCAGCCGCGGGCGCGCATCCAATCGAGCCAGCCGGACCAATAGGGCTGCCATTCATTGTCGCGATGGATCAGCCCAAGGTTCACCAGCACCTGGCCGTCCGGGCGCATGGCCGCATCGAGATGCTGGAACACACCCTGCATCAGCGCATCCCAATCCGTGACGCCGCCGGTGGTGTAGTCCCGCTGGTTCCCATAGGGCGGGGAGGTGAACAACAGCGCCGCACGGTCATCGCCCATGACGCGCGCCACGCTGGCGGCGTCGGTGCTGTCGCCGCAGAGCAAGCGGTGCTCGCCGAGCAGCCAGAGATCGCCCGGTCGGGTGACGGCCTGGCGCGGCGGCTCCGGATTGGCATCGGCGGGATCGTCCGCCGGCTCCTCCCCGGCGCCCGCCGCGCCAGTCGCGCCGCCCCCCTCGGCGGGATCCGCGGACAGAGCCTCGGGCGCGTCGCCGTCGGACACGGCATCTCCAGCCGCCGCGAGGACGTCCGCGAGCTCATCCGCCGAGAAGCCGAGCGCGCCGAGGTCGATCTCCTGCGTCGCCTGCACCGCGGCGAGCGCATCGCGCAGCAGCGCCTGGTCCCAAGTCGCGTTCTCGGCGATACGATTGTCGGCGAGCCGCAGCGCCTCCTTCTGCGCCGCGGACAGATGCCGCAGCACGATCGTCGGCACTTTGGCCATGCCGAGCGCGGACGCCGCCTCAAGCCGACCGTGGCCGGCGATCAGCACGCCGTCCTCGTCCACCAGCAGCGGGTTGGTGAAGCCGAAGGCCAGCATGCTGGCCTTGATCTGCTCCAGCTGCTCGGCGCTGTGGACGCGGGCGTTGCCGGCATGCGGGCGCAGCTCCGCCACCGGACGCAGCAGGATCTTCGCCGCCATCCAGGGGAGCGTCATGGGACCATCCGGTTTGCAGGTGGTTTGCAGGGCCGCGGCGCGGCGATGGTTTGCGGCTAACGATTTGAAGCCGCGGGCGAACGCTGCAAACCGCAACCCATATTTTCCGCCTGGCGCTAGCGATGTTGCGCGCTTCCGCCCCCCGCATACAGCGGGGCCAGGAAGGACCCTGCGGCTCGGGAGCCACTGTGGCTGAACAGCGAGTCAGTGGCTCGGGAGCCACTCGGCTGCGGTCGCAATTCAACGACTGTCGAAACACTATCCCTTCTGGTTCCGGTGCCGCAATCCGCTTTCAGCGGCGCCACGACTGCGTGGTGGACAATGTCCACACAGAGTCGTAGAACCAGCCCCGGAGGCCACCATGCCCACACCCGCCAAGCGCATCACCACCCCGACCCGCCGCCCGGCAAAGGCTCAGCCCGCCATCACCGTCGGCGCGATCAACATCCGCGTCCGGTCCGAGGAGCGTGCCCTGATCGACCAGGCCGCCGTGCTCTCGGGGAAGTCGCGCTCCGAGTTCATGCTGGAGGCTGCGCGCCGCGCTGCGACCGACGCTATTCTCGACCGCACGCTGTTCCGCACCCAGCCGGCTGCGTATGCCAAGTTCCAGGCGCTGCTCGACGCGCCGCCCAACCCGAACGGCCGGCTTCGCAAGCTGCTGGAGACCGCGCCTCCGTGGGAGTGAGTGCCGAACGGCTCAGCGCCCCGGCGCCACTCGACGACACGCACGACCTGGCGTTGTTCGATAGCGGCGAGGCCTCGCTTGACGACTGGCTGCGGCGGCGTGCGCGGGCGAATCAGCTGGCCGGCGCGTCACGGACCTTCGTCGTGTGCCGCGCAGGCTTCGTGGTGGGGTTCTACTGTTTGGCGGCTGGGGCTGTGGCCGTGACCGCCGCTCCAGGGCGGGTGAAGCGCAACATGCCCGACCCGATCCCCATGGCGATGGTGGGCCGACTGGCTGTGGACCGCAGCCTGCATGGCCAGGGCATCGGCCGGGCCCTGCTGCGGGATGCGGTCTTGCGCGTTCTGCAGGCCAGCGAGGTGCTGGCGGTGCGCGGCGTGTTGGTGCAGGCCCTGAACGCCGACGCCCAGCGTTTCTATCAAGCCTGCGGTTTCACGCCGTCACCGATCGACCCGATGACGCTGATGGCCACGATGACGGACCTGAAGGCCGCCTTGGGCTGAGGGTCACGCGGCACGCTCCCGGGGTTGCAGGCCATAATGGGCCGCCAGCACGCCGAGCGCCGTGAGCAGGATGCCCTGCGCCTGGACGTGGTGGACCGGACGTCCCGACCACCCCTGCCGCAGGGCCCATTCCCGCAGGGAGCACTCGAGGCCGAGCACGTGCCACAGACAGCTTCCCCCCGCGCTATCCGCGCCGCCGAAAAGGTCCATGGCCGCGGCCAACCGACGCCGCGCAGCAGCTTGGCGTTCGCTCAGCAGGTCGGCGCCACCGCCCTGGATGCGGAGCAGCTGCGTCGTGCGCATGCCGTCCAGCGCAGCGGTGCGGAAGGTCACCCGGAACATCGCCCCGGCCTCATGCATCTGCGGCGTGATGCTGCCATTGGCCAGCATCAGCCCGAGCGTGTCCACGGCGCGGCGATGCTGGACTGGGCTGCCGGTCTCGGGATCCGCCTCGCGGATCGGCTCCGAGAAGCCACCATGCTGCAGCCGCCACTTCGATGGCTTCGCCAAATCGTCGTGCTTCGGCTTCGCCACCTTGGGCTTGCGCTTACCGGCCATCGTGGTTCTCCCCGTTGCGACGCCCCCAGCGCCGGTTTGCTTCGTTGGTAATGGCCTGGCGCAGCCAGTCGTCGGTGATGTCGGCGACGGGCAGGGCAGCGACGCCATGCCGATGCCAGGCGGCGGCGCGCATGGCGTTCACCTCGCTGTCGTTGGTCGGGCTGCGCGTGCCGCGGTCGAGGCAGGACCGGGGCGGTTGCGGTGCGCCGTGCATGCTCATGCGCGGCCTCCCGTGGGGTCAGTCGCCCAGAGCAGAAGGGCGATGGCATCCGCCTCGTTGTCGTCGGCCGGCGCAAAGCCGCGGGCCTGGATGGCGGCGACCATCTTCGCCTTGTCGGCGTTGCCCTTGCCGGTGGCGTAGCGCTTGATCGTGCCGACCGG
>JBEQBS010000065.1:0-11980 GCA_041639675.1 Rubritepida sp.
GGGCCATCGGGCGGCGGGGTGCGCCCGGCTGCGGCGCCATGCCGCCCTCAGATCCGCGCGGGCATCCGGCACTCCGCCGCCCAGGGGTCCACGTTCGCCTCCAGCACGCGGCGCACCGTCTCGGTCTGGAAGCGGCCATCGGGGCGGCGCGCCACCTGGGCCAGCCAGAAATCCTGCACCGGATACTGGTTGGCGCCGAAGCGGAAGGCGCCGCGCGTGCTCTGGAAATCCGCCGCCGCGATGGCGGCGCGCAGGGCGTTCTTGTCCGCCAGGTTGCCGCCCACGCGGCGCACCGCGCCGTTCAGCAGGTTGGCGGCGTCGAAGCTCTGCGCGGCGTAGGAGGCGGGGACGTAGTTGAAGGCCGCCTCGAACTCGCGCACGAAGGCGCGGTTGGTCGGGTTGTCCATGTTGGGCGCCCAGGTGGTGCCGCTGAAGAAGCCCAGCGCGGCCTCGCCCTGCGCCGGCAGCGTCGCCTCATCCACCGTGAAGGTGCTCAGGAAGGGGATGTTGGCGAGCCCCGCCTGGCGGTACTGCCGCACCAGGTTCACCCCCAGCCCGCCGGGCATGAAGGTGAAGACCGCATCGGGCCGCAGGGCGGCGATGCGCGCCAGCTCGGCCGAGAAGTCCAGCTGCGTCAGCGGCACATAGACCTCGTCCACCACCTCACCCCGGAAGCGGGACTTGAAGCCGGCCATGGCGTCGCGCCCCGCCTGGTAGTTGGGCGTGAGCAGGAAGACGCGGCGCCGCCCGTCATCCTGCGCCGCCTGGCCCATGACGGAATGCACCTGGTCGTTGTTGTAGGAGGTGGTGAAGAAGAAGGGGTTGCAGCCGCGCCCGGCGAAGGTGGACGGCCCGGCATTGGTGGAGATGAGGAAGGTGTTGGCTTCCGTCACCGGCCGCATGATGGCGGCGAGGATGTTGGAGAAGACCACGCCGACGACGAAGTCCACCCGGTCGCGCTCCAACGCCGCGCGCACCTTCGTCACCGCCACGTCCGGGCGCAGCTCGTCGTCAATCACGATGGTCTCGACCGCGCGGCCGCCGAGCTGGTTGTTGAGCTGGCGCATGCCCAGCATCCAGCCGTCGCGCAGCTGGGTGCCCAGCGCGGCCTGCGGGCCGGTGAGCACGGCCACCAGCCCGACCTTGATCGGCGCGGCCTGCGCGATGGCGGGCGCGGCGAGCGTCGCGGCGCCCGCGGCCAGGGCCAGGCGGCGCGACAGGGTCAGATGCACCATGGAAGCTCTCCCGGGAGGCGATGTTTCAAGGTTCAAGCACTTCGTAGCGTGCCGCATGCCTGCCATGCAAGCATCGCGGCACGGCGGGTCAGCGGATGCGCCGGCTCCTCGAAGGGGGCCAGCACGGTGAAGTGGTCCAGCCCGTCCAGCGCCTCGGCCGTGCCGTTCCAGAGGGTGGCGAGGTCGCGGGTCTGGCGCAGGAACTCCTCGCTCTCGGCGCCGCCGACGACGCAATGCAGCGGCTTGCCGGGCGACGGCCACAGGCCGGGCGATGCCGCGCGCGCCGCTGCCGCATCCAGCTCCAGCCCGCGGTTGATGGAGGTTTCCAGCAGCGGCTCCAGCCAGAAGACGCCGGAGACGGGCATCGCGGTGGCCACGCAGTCCAGCCGCGCCAGGAGCCAAGCCGCAAGCTGCCCGCCGGCCGAATGCCCCGCCGCCAGCAGGGGCATCCCCAGGCGCGCATGCAGCGCCAGCGCCGCCGCCTCCATCTGCGCGCCGATGCGCGCCACCGGCACGGCGGGGCAGAGGCCGTAGGAGGGCAGCGCCACCGCAACCCCATGCGCCAGCAGCCCCCGCGCCCAGTGCGAGCCCCATTCGCGCCCCAGCGCCTGCCAGTAGCCGCCATGGATGAACAGCGCAGCGCCGCGCGGCGGGCCTTCCGGCAGGAACAGGTCCATCGCCTCGCGCGGGCCGTCGCCATAGGCGATCACCTCGGGCGGCTGTTCCGCGCGGAAGGCGGCGGCGCGCCCGGCCCAGCCGGCGATGATGGCGCCGCTGTCCGGCACCCGCGCGCGGTTGTTGTACTGGGCCTCGGCATCCATCACCGGCAAGCCTTGCCCGGCCGGGCGCGCGGGGCAAGATCAGCGCCATGCGGATCTACCTGGCCGGCCCCGAGGTCTTCCTGCCCGATGCGCGCGCCGTGGGCGCGGCGAAGAAGGCGCTGTGCGCGCGCCTCGGCCATGAGGGCGTCTTTCCGCTGGATGAGGACGGGCCGCAGGACTGGCGCAGCATCGCCGCGCGCTGCGAATCCATGATCCGCCGCTGCGACGCGCTGGTGGCCAACCTTTCGCCCTTCCGCGGCACCGGCGCCGACCCCGGCACGGTCTATGAACTCGGCTTCGCCCGCGCGCTGGGCCTGCCGGTGCGCGGCTACAGCGCCGATGCGCGCGCCCTGAAGGCGCGCGTGGGCACATGCCCGCACGGCATGGCGGTGGAGGATTTCGGCCTGGCGGAGAACCTGATGCTGGAAGGCGCCACCGGCGGCGTGCTGCGCCTGCACGCCGACGACCCCTGGCGCGACCTGGCGCCCTTCGAGGCGGCGCTGCGTCAGCTGTGATCCCAACCCGGCCGCCGCTTCGCGCGGAAGGCTGCCAGCCCCTCGCGCCCCTCGGCGGAGGCGCGCTGCATCCAGCTTTCGTTCGCCAGCGCCGTCACGCTGCGCTCATCCAGCACCAGCCCGTTGGCTTCGAGCAAGGATCGCTTGGTGGCGGCGATGGCGGTAGGGGCGGAGCGCAGCGTCTCGCGCAGGATCTGCGCCAGCCGCGCCTCGATGGCCTCCGGCGCCAGCACCTCGTGCACCAGGCCGATGCGCAGCGCCTCGGCGGCGTCGAAGCGCTCGCCGGTGATGGCGTAGCGGCGCGCGTGGCGCAGCCCCATGGCGTGCACCATGTGCGTCGAGATCGGCGAGGGCGCCACGCCCACCCGCACCTCGGTGATGCCGAAGCTGGCCTCCGTGGTGGCCAGCGCCACGTCCACGCAGCAGGCGATGCCGGTGCCGCCGCCGAAGCAGGCGCCATGGATCACGGCGAATGTCGGCTTGGGGAACTCGTTCAGCCGCTGCATGGCCCGGGTGGTGAGCAGCGAGGCGGCGAAGGCATCCTCGGGCGGCGCGGCGGCGGCGGCGCTCAGCCAATGGATGTCCGCCCCGGCCTGGAAATGCCGGCCCGCGCCGCGGATCACCAGCGCGCGCACCGCGGGGTCCGGCGCCAGCGCGGCCATGCCGGCCAGCAGCGCCTCCAGCATCGCGCCGTCATAGGCGTTGCCCAGGGCGGGGCGGTTCAGGGTGGCGGTGGCGATGCCCCTGGCATCCACCGAAAGCAGCACGGGCGGTTCCATGCGGGCAGCTTCGCGCGGCGCGGCGCGATGCGGTAGCCTCCCCGCCCATGCACCCGACCATCGCCGGCCCCCGCCACGCCATCGCCGCCGGCCACCCGCTGGCGGCCGCCGCCGGCTTCGCCGTGCTGGAGGGCGGCGGCAATGCGGTGGATGCCGGGGTGGCGGCCGGCATGGCGCTGGGCGTGCTGGTGCCCGACCTGGTGAGCGTCGCCGGCGTCGCGCCCATCCTGCTGCGGCTGGCGGATGGGCGGGCGGAATCCATCGCCGGGCTCGGCTGGTGGCCCGCCGCCACCCCGCCCGACGTCTTCCTGCGCGAGCATGGCGGCCTGATCCCGCAGGGCGTGCGCCGCACCGTCATCCCCGCCGCGCCCGATGCCTGGATCACCGCGCTGGAGCGCCACGGCACGCTGCGCTTCGAGGAAGCGGCGCACTACGCCATCCGCTGGGCCGAGGAAGGCTTCGCCACGCCCGCCCTGCTGCATGAGGGCATCGCCGCGCACCGCGAGGACTATGCGCGCTGGCCCTCCAACGCCGCCATCTTCCTGCCCGGCGGCGCGCCGCCGGCCATCGGCAGCCGCTTCGTGCAGGAGGACCTCGCGCGCAGCCTGCGCTTCATGGCCGATGAGGCGGCGCGCCACGCGGACCGGCTGGCGGGGCTGGAGGCCGCCCGCGCCGCCTTCCACCGCGGCGACATCGCGCGCGCCCTGACGCGCTTCGTGCAGGAGGAGGGCGGCTGGCTCTCGATGGAGGACATGGCCGCCTACCGCTCCCCCATCGAGCCGGTGGTGCGCACGCGCTGGCGCGGCCATGAGGTGCTGGCCTGCGGCCCCTGGTGCCAGGGCCCGGCGCTGCCGCTGGCGCTGGCCATCGCCGAGGAAGCCGGGCTGGCCGCGCACCCGCCCGGCAGCGCCGACGCGCTGCACCTGACCGCGGAGGTCATCAAGCGCGCCTTCGCCGACCGCGAGCGCTTCTTCGGCGACCCGCGCTTCGTGGAGGTGCCGCTGGACCGCATCCTGTCGCCGGGGAATGCCCGCGCCCATGCCGCGCGCATCCGCATGGAGACGTCGCTGCCCTTCGAGGATGCGCCGCCCGCCGCCGCCGCGCCCCCCGTGCCGGACCCCGACACCTCCTACGTCGCGGTGGTGGACCGCTGGGGCAACGCCTTCAGCGCCACGCCTTCCGATGCCTCCTACGATTCGCCGGTGGTGCCGGGGCTGGGCTTCGTGCCCTCCTCGCGCGGCTGCCAGTCGCGGCCGGACCCCCGCCACCCGGCGGGCGTGGCGCCGGGCAAGCGGCCGCGGCTGACGCCCAACCCTGCGATCATCGTCACGGCGGGCGGCGGCGTCATGCCCTTCGGCACGCCGGGCGGCGATGTGCAGGTGCAGGCCATGCTCCAGGTCGCCTATGCCATCCACGCGCATGGGATGGACCCGCAGGCGGCCGTTGATGCGCCGCGCATCGCCTCCTTCGCCGCGCCCTCCTCCTTCGCGCCCTTCGCCGCGCATGGGCAGCGCCTGGCGGTGGAGGAAGCGGTGCCGCAGGCGGTGCGCGAGGAACTCGCCCGGCGCGGCCATGCGGTGCACGGATGGCCCGCGCGGTCCTGGCTGGCCGGCGCCGTGCAGGTGGTGCTGTCCGACCCCGCGCAGGGGCTGGTGCGGGCCGGGGCCGATACCCGCCGCCCCGCCGCCGCCATTGCCGGCTGAGCCGCGCGCGTGCAGCATCCCCCCTGGCTTCGAGACGGAGAGCAGCACGATGATGACCGCGGGCATCACCCCCGCCGGCCTGGGCGAGGGCGGCGTGGTGTGGAACATCCTGGGCCAGACCTACAAGCCCCGGCAGATCAGCGCCTCCTCCTTCGCCTTCGACACGCTCTTCCCCGACGGCACCTTCGTGCCGCCGCACATCCACGCCACGCAGGATGAGTTCATCCACGTCCTCGACGGCAGGTTCGAGCTGCTGCTGGATGGCCAGGTGCAGCATGCCGGCCCCGGCGACCTGGTGCGCCTGCCGATGGGCATGCCGCACGGCATCTTCAACAAGTCCGGCGCCGATGTGCGGGCGCTGTTCTGGGTCGCGCCCTCGCGCAGGCTGTATGAGCTGTTCTCGCGCATCCATGGCCTGACGGACCCGGCGGAGGTGGTGCGCATCTCCGCCGAGTGCGAGGTGGAGTTCCTGCCGCCGCCGGCGTGATGCTGCGCGTCGTCCTCGTCCTTGGGCTGCTGTCGGCCTTCGCGCCGCTCTCCATTGACATGTACCTGCCGGCCCTGCCGGCGATCGGGGCGGAGCTGGGCGGCGGCACCCAGGCGGCGCAGGCGACGCTGGCGGCGTATTTCGCCGGCATGGCCATCGGCCAGCTCCTCCACGGGCCGCTGAGCGACCGCTTCGGCCGGCGGCGGCCGCTCTTCGCCGGGCTGGTGCTCTACGTGCTGGCCTCGCTGGGCTGCGCGCTGGCGGCGGGCATGCCGTCGCTGGTGGCGCTGCGCTTCGTGCAGGCGCTGGCGGGCTGCGCCGGCATGGTGATCGCCCGCGCCGTGGTGCGCGACCTGGCGGAGCAGGTGGACCCGGTCCGGATGATGGCGCGGCTGATGCTGGTGATGGGCGTGGCGCCCATCCTGGCGCCGCTGCTGGGCGGCTGGGTGGCGGCGGCGCTGGGCTGGCGCGCCATCTTCCTGCTGCTGGCGCTGGTGGGCGCATCGGCGCTGGCGCTCTGCGCGCTGTTCCTGCCCGAGACGCTGCCACAGGCGCGGCGCCAGCGTGGCGGGGTGGGCGCCACGCTGCGCGGCGCCGCGCGGCTGCTGGGCGATGCGCGCTTCCTAGGCGCGGCGCTGCCCGGGGCCTGCGCCATCGCCGGCATGTTCGCCTACATCGCCGGCTCGCCCTTCGTGTTCATCGAGCTGCACGGCGTGGCGCCGGCGCAGTATGGCTGGTTGTTCGGTGGCGCGGCGCTGGGCATCATCGCCGCCTCGCAGCTCGCCGGCCGCCTGGCCGATGCCTGGGGGCGGGAGCGCCTGCTGACGCGCGGCGTGGCGGCGCTGGCCGCGGTGGCGCTGGGCATCCTGCTGGCCTCGGCGGCGCCGCTGCCGGTGCTGTACGCGCTGATCTGGCTCTACGTGGCCCTGATGGGGCTGGTGCTGCCGATGGCGGGCGTGCTGTCCATGCAGCCCTTCCCGGCGCTGGCGGGCACCGCATCGGCGCTGATGGGTTCCATGCAGTTCGCGCTGGGCGCGCTGGCGGGCGCGCTGCTGGCGCTGCTGCATGACGGGACGGGCTGGCCGATGGGCGTCGTCATGGCCGGGGCGGCTTCGCTGGCGCTGCTGGCACGGCTGGTGCTGGCGCGCCGCTGAGCAGGCGCGGCCCCAGCGCGCGCTGGGCGGGGCAGGAACACACCACGCTGCCATCGGCCAGCCGCGCGGCCATTGTCGGCTCCCCGCAATGGGGGCATTCGCGCATGCCTTCCAGGCTCATTGGCGGGCGTTCCGGTCGGGCAAGGGCCGCATGGCGCGGATGAGGGCGGCCAGCGCTGCTTCACCCCGGCGTTCCAGGAGGATGGCAGCCTCGTCCCGCGCCGCCTCGAAGCCCAGGCGGTAGCCCTCGTAGGTGGCGCGATCCAGGCTGCGGGACAGGCCGCGGGCGATGCTGTCGGTCATGCGGCACCCGGCCTTGCGTGTGGTGTCTTGCGTGAGGCGCATGTTGCGGCTAAACGGCGCTCTCCCGGGCGCTTAGCTCAGCGGGAGAGCACTACCTTGACACGGTAGGGGTCACAGGTTCAATCCCTGTAGCGCCCACCATTCCTTGGAAATCCTGGCCGGCCCCGCCGCATCCGGCGCCGAGGCCGGCCTGTGGCGCCACTTCGGCCTGGCGCCGCAGGATGCGGCGCGGGCGGCGAAGGCGCTGCGTCAGGCCACCGGATAGGGCAGCGCGCCGGGCCGGCGCAGCTCGGGCGGCGGGGGCGCCGCCTTGCGTGGCGGCGCCTGCTGCAAGGCCAGCAGCGCCAGCAGCCAGAACACCATCGGGAAGTCGGGGTTCAGCAGCACCGATTCCGTGCGGTTCAGCACCGCCACCATCGCCAGCACCAGCACCGCCCACAGGGCGCGGGCCACCTGCCCGCGCAGCGCCGCCACCAGCGCCCAGCCCAGCGTGACGACGCCCAGCAGGATCACCAGCCACATCCCCACCCAGCCGAGTTGCAGCAGCACCTCCAGGTAGCCGCTATGGGCGTTGGGCACCTCCCATTGCACCAGCTCGGTCAGGGCGCGGACGTTGCGGGAGTTCTCCAGCCAGAAGGCGGCGTAGCCATGGCCCAGCGCCGGGCGGCCGGCGATGATGTGCCACACGCCATCCCAGATGAAGGTGCGCCCGGTCAGCGAGGAATCCTTGCCGATCAGGTCGAAGAAGCCTTCCACCCCGATGCCGGCGAAGACCACCAGCCCCGCCGTCAGCCCCAGCGCCGCCACCAGCCCGGCGGTGGCGCCCCACAGCCCACCGCGGTCCAGCCACAGCACCAGCAGCGTGACCCCGGCCACCACCATCGTCAGCAGCAGCGAGGTGGTGGAGCGCGCCAGCACGAGCATGACCAGCAGCGCCAGCAGCCAGGCGGCATCGGACCAGTGCAGCCGCCCGCGTTCCAGCACCACCCAGGAAAGCGCGAGCGCGGTGAAGAGCAGCGCCATGCCCAGCACGTTCTTCTGCGGGAAGACGCCGCGGATGGCGTTGGCGTATTCGCCCGTGTCGAATCCCACCGCGGGGCGCAGCGCGGCCTCCAGCAGGCTCAGCAGGATCAGCCCCGCCATCACCCCCAGCATGATGCGGAAGAAGCGCCCCACCCCCAGCAGCGTGGCGGTGGCCAGCACGAACATCACCATCGCCGTCACGCCCAGGCTGCGCCGCAGCGTGTGCCCGGCCGATTGCGACCAGGCGGCGGAGGCGATGATGAGCGCGAGGATCAGCAGGAAGGGCCAGAGGCGCAGCGCCGCCCGCAGCCCCGGCCCGCCGGCGCGCAGCACCAGCAGGCCGCAGCCCAGCAGCATCACCAGCTGCAGCAGGCGGTTCACGGGGTCCACCGCGCCCAGCTCCGCCGCCGCCGGCCCGGCGGACAGGGTGAACTTGGCGCCCGAGTAGAGCACCACCGCCAGCACCGCCAGCACGGCCTGGATGTGCGGCGCCAGCGTGGCGAAGGCGGGAAGGGCCGCGCCCGGCGGCGGCGGCAGCGCCACGCCCGGCGGCAGCACCACGCGCATCATGCGAACCGCCGGCACCCAGGATGCCTGCCTTCACGCCCTGGCCTGCGCCAGAGGCCCGCCGCGCGCCGCCGCATGCGCGGCGACGCCAGGCGCGCGGGCGGGTTCCCATCGCCAACCGCCTCGCGATCCCGATGGGGCCGGGATGCGCGCGCCCGGCGCTTGAGGGCGCAAGGAAAGCCTGGTGGGAACGGCACGGCGCCACCCCGCCGGAGGACTGGTTTCCCCGCCATTCCCATCAGAACACGTTGCGCCCGGCCAGCCCCACCACCAGCGTGCGCGCCATGATGCGGAAATCCAGCCACAGCGACCAGTTCAGCACGTACCAGATGTCCATCTCCACCGACTTGCGCGCATTCTCCGGGTCGCGCAGCGCGGCGGAGCGCATGCCGTTGGCCTGGGCCCAGCCGGTCAGCCCCGGCTTGATGCGGTGGCGCTGCGCGAAGGTGCGCACCATGTCGGCGAAGCGCTGGTCCTTCACCAGCATGTTCGCCACGTAGGGCCGCGGGCCGACGATGGACATCTCGCCCCGCAGCACGTTGATGAGCTGCGGCAGCTCGTCAATCGAGAGGCGGCGCAGGATGCCGCCGACGCGGGTGATGCGCGGGTCGTGCCGCGTCTGCGTGCCGACAGAGCCGTCGTCGGAGAGGTCCACCGTCATGGTGCGGAACTTGAGGATCTGGAAGCTCTGCCCGCCGAAGCCGGTGCGCGGCTGGCGGAACATGATCGGCCCCGGGCTGTCCAGCCGGATGGCCAGCGCCGCCAGCAGCATGATGGGCGAGACGAGCAGCAGCGCCACGCTCGCCACCACGTAGTCCTCGATCACCTTGATGACGGCCTCGCTGCCCTTGAAGGGCCGCGACATCAGCTGCACGGAGGACAGGCCGGCCAGCTTCATCAGGTTGGCATGCGGCGGCGCCGGCGCGTCGAGGTCGAAGGGAACCACGATGTCGGCCGCCACGACCTGGAGCCGCTCCTGGAGGTGGAAGATCTCCGGCGCGCGGGACCAGGGCACGCCCAGCACCACCAGGTCCACCGTGGTGTGGCGGGCGAATTCGTCCAGCGCATCCAGGTTGCCGTCCACCCGGTGGCCGCCGATCTCCAGCGGCTCCCCCACATGGGCGAAGACGCCGACGAGGTTGAACTCCGCCGCGCGTTCCGGCGCGGTGATGCGCGCCAGCACGCGCGCGGCGGTGGAGCCGTAGCCCACCACCACCACGTTGCGCCGCAGCAGGTTGCGGCGCCGGATCAGCCGCCACGCGATGCTGACCAGGCTGCGCCCGTTCACCACCGCCAGGAACTGCAGCCCGTGCCATTGCCAGAACCACGCCTCGTCGAAGGGAAGGCCCGGGCGGCAGGCATGCAGCGCCAGCAGCCCCGCCGGCCAGGCGATGGCGAAGCCGGCCAGCACGTGGCCGAACTGCGCCAGGAAGCCGCCATAGCTCTCGACCCGGTAGGCGGACAGCTTGCCGAGCACCCAGGCGAAGACGCCGATCTGGATGGCGCCGACCAGCAGCACCTGCACCGGCCGCAGCGGCGCATCCAGCCCGCCCGGCAGGGCGAAGAGCAGGATGGGCAGGGCCAGGATCGCCACGTCCAGGCCGCGCACCAGGCGGTTCACCATGCCCGGCGTCCAGCGCACGAAGCGCACGCCCTGTTCCGGCATCAGAAGCCCCCCGTCTGCGGCAGGCGGTTGATGGAATAGGAGAAGGAGCGGCTGAAGGGGATCAGCCGGTTCACGTACTGGTCAATCCAGAGGTTGACCTCGGCGATGCGCGAGCGCGGCACGAAGACGATGTCCCCCGCCAGCAGCGGCACGTCGCCGGCGCCGCCCGCGCCGGTGACGAAGCCGCGCAGGTCCACCGTGCGCAGCATCGGCAGGTCGCCTGGGCCGCGGCGGATCAGCACCACCTCGCCGACGCGCGCCTCGGGGTCGAAGCCGCCGGCGCGGATCACCGCCTCCATCACCCCGCGGCGCGCCGGCAGCGGGTGCTGGCCCGGGTTGCGCACCTGTCCGCCCACCAGCACGACGGAACCCGCCGCCTCCTCCACCCCCAGCGTCACCAGCGGCTCGGTGAGGTAGCGGCGGGAGGCCTGGGCGATGCGCGCCTCGGCCTGGCCCACCGGCAGGCCCGCCACCTCCACGCGCCCGGCGGCGCGCAGCGCCACCTGGCCATCGGGCGCCACCAGCGCCACCTCGTTCAGCTCGGGCGTCAGCAGGAAGGAGACGCGAAGGCGGTCCCCCGCGGCGATGCGGTAGTCCGGCGCGGCGTCGGACCAGGGCAGGAAGCCCTGGGGGTTGCGCTCGCTCAGGCTCATTTCGTGGCCCGTGCAGGCGGCCAGCAGCAGCGGCGCCAGCAGCGCGCGGCGGCGCATCACGCCCAGCCCGCCAGCCGGCGCGGCAGCACGCGGCGGAAGCCGGTATAGGCCAGGCCCAGCAGCGCCCCGCCCGCGCCCAGCACCGATTCGCGCAGCCGCCGGGCGCGGCCCAGCGGCGTGTCCTCCCCGCGCACGACGAGGACATTGGCGTCCACCACCGCCGCCAGCCGGCGCAGGGCATAGGTCCCGGCATCGTCGGGGGCGATGAGGATCACCGTGTCGAAGGCGCGTCGCATGCGGTCCATCTGGGCGCGCGCCCCCTCGAAGGAGGCGCGGGGATTGGCGAGGTCGGATTGCGCCGCCTCGAAGGAGACGAAGAGGCGCGGCAGCACGGTGGGCAGCATCAGCACCTCGCCCGGCACGCGCTCCCCCGCCTGGGGGCTGCTGCCCAGCGCGGCGAGGTGCGCGCGGCCGTCATCCTGCAGGTCCACCAGGGCGATGCGCCCGCCCTCGCGCTGCGCCAGCGTGACGGCCAGCGCCCGCGCCAGCTCCGCCCGCCCATCCCGGCGCGTGGCGCCGAGGAACTGGATGGCCGCCGGCCGCACGCCATCCACCCGCGCATCGCGCAGCAGGGAGGCGAGGTCCTCCATCGCCGGGTTGGGGCCGAGGTCCGCGCCGGCCTTGTGCAGCGCGCCGAAGCGCGCCAGCGCCGGCAGGCGCAGGCCGCGCATGGCTTCCTCCACCGTCGCCGCGGTGCGGCGCGTCAGCGTCAGCAGCAGGGCCAGCCCGGCGGCGAGGCCCAGGCCCAGCACGATGCCGCCGGCGGCGATCACGCGCTTCAGGCTGCGCCCGTTCACCGGGGCGGTGGGCGGCTGGATCACCTGCACCCCGGGCCTGGCCTGGCGGCGCGCCTCCTCGCCGATGCGCACCCCGGCCTCGCGCGTCGCCAGCTGGCGGGCCACCGTCTCCAGCGCCTCGCGGTCGCGGCCCAGGTCGCGCAGGGTCTGCTCGGCCGCCAGCAGGGCCAGGCCGCGGCGCTCGGCCGCCGCGCGCTGGCGGCCGATCTCGGCCCGC
>JBEQBS010000066.1:0-11928 GCA_041639675.1 Rubritepida sp.
GGCGGCCCGCGCCTCCAGCGCCTGCTGCGCCGTGGGCTGCCACAGCCGCGCGCCGCCGACGGCGAAGGCCTGCTCGACGAACCAGGGCGGCAGGCCGAGCGAGAGCAGGTGCCGGCGTTCCTCCGCCACCATCGCCGCGCCGCCGGCGCCGGGCTGCACCGGGGTGGGGGCATGGAAGCCCAGCCGCCCGCCCGCGCCCAGCCAGCGCTCGCGCCCCGCCAGGAAGACCAGGGTGCAGGCGGAATCGCAGCGCGCCGGCACGTAGGTCTCCAGCCCGGCGTTGCGCACCACCACCGCCAGCACATGCCCCTCCTCGATCAGCCCGCCCGGACTGTCCAGGTGCAGGATGCGGGCGCGCGGGTTCTGCGCCAGCAGCGCCTCCAGCCGGCTGGCCGTGCCGGCGCGGATGCCGCCGGAGAGCGCGATCTCCGTCCCGCCGCGCAGGGCGTGGAGCTCCGTCGCCGGCAGGGCGGCCAGCAGCGCGGCGTTGCTCCAGGCGTTGCGCGCGGTCAGCGCCGCCGTGCCCAGCTCCGTCACCGCGCGCAGCGTGCCCAGCACCAGCATGGCCTTGGCCGCGAGCGCCCAGCCGGACCGGCCGCCGCGCGCGGCATGGGCATCGGCCG
This sequence comes from Rubritepida sp., assembly GCA_041639675.1. Classification (GTDB taxonomy): domain Bacteria; phylum Pseudomonadota; class Alphaproteobacteria; order Acetobacterales; family Acetobacteraceae; genus Roseococcus. The sequence continues at coordinate 624 of JBEQBS010000066.1, forward strand.
CGCGCCAGGTGCCGACCACCTGCCAGGCCGTGACGGGCGCCAGCAGCAGCACCAGCGCGCCCAGCAGCAGGGCGGCGGGAACCAGCCCGTCGCCTTCCGGCGGCACCAGCAGCGCCAGCATGGCGACGAGGAGGGTGAGCAGCAGCGACAGTCCGAAGGTGTTGACCCACCAGGCGCGGGCCAGCGGCACCTCCCCGCGCCAGTGGCGGGCGATCCAGCCGCGCGGCGCTGCCGGCGGGCGCAGCAGGGCGGCCAGGCTGGTCCAGCCACGCCCGCCCTCGGGCTGGGCCTGGTCCTCCGGCCGGGCCTCGCCCAGTTCCAGCAGGCGTTGCAGCTCCGGCAGGCCATGCGGGCCCGAGACCGCATCGCCGCGCCGGAGGAAGAAGCGGGGGCCTGCCATGCCGGCAAGCTTGGGGCGCGGCGGGGGCCGCCGCAAGCCGGGATGCGCTTCCGCCGCCACACCCGCGCGATGCCGGCAGGCGGCAGTCCGCGCGCCGCCGCCATGCAGCAAACCGCGTGCCACCGCGCGGCGTTCGCCACCCACGCAATGTTCAGGAGATGGCCATGCTCTACTGGTCCCTCGTCTTCCTGGTGGTGGCGCTGGTGGCCGGGGTGCTCGGCTTCGGCGGCATCGCCTCCACCGCCGGCGGCGTCGCGCGGGTGCTGTTCTTCGTCTTCCTCGTGCTCTTCGCCGTGTCGCTCATCACCGGCCGCGGCTTCACGGCCTGACCATGCGCCGACGCCTCCTGCTGGCCGGCGCGGCGGCGATCCTCGCTGCGCCGGCCTTCGCGCGCGCCCCGCGCGGCCTGTGGTTCGACCCGACGCAGCTCCCCTCCTATTCCGGCCGGCTGGAGCGCTGGCTGCTGAGCCCCGACGGCGCGGTGACGCGCGCCCTGTTCCGCGAGGGCACGCAGGTGATCTTCCCGGCCGAGGAGGCCGAGGCGCTGATGGCCGCGGTGAGGCAGGACGAGACGCTGGTGGCCTATGGCGTGCGCGCCCGCACCGCGCCCGTGGTCATCATGCTGGCCTGGGCGCGGTCGGACAGCGAGCCGGCGAACTTCATCGCCTCCCCCTCCTGGTTCGCCTCCGAGGCGCGGGGGCGGGAGGAGATCGAGCTGCGCGGCAAGGTGCGCGCCCCGCTGCTGTCGCCCCAAGGGGAGGCGATGGGCGTCATCCTGGAGGATGGCGGCGTCATCCGCCTGCCGATGGGCCTGTATGACCGGCTGGACTGGCTGAAGCCCAATGCCGAGGTGGCCGCCAGCGGTCCAGGCTCCCGGCGCGACGCCATGGCCGCCCTGGATGCCGCGCGCCTCGGCCCCTCGCCCGACCGCATGGAGGCGCTGCCCGCCCGATGAGCGACACGACGCCCGACACACCGGCCCTGCCCGCGCCCGACCGCGTGCGCTCGCCCATGCGCGCCTTCTGGGGCATCACCCGGGAATGGCTGACCGCGCCCGACCGCGGCAATGCCCGCTGGCTGATCCTGTGGCTGGTGCTGCTGACCGTGGGCCAGGTGGCCATCCAGATCCGGCTGAACCTGTGGAACCGCGACTTCTTCAACGCGCTGGAGAACCGGGACTTCGCCGCCTTCCGCTGGCAGATGGTGGTGTTCCTGGGCCTGGCCGTGGGCGCCATGCTGGTAGCGGTGTACCAGCTCTACACCAAGCAGCTCATCCAGCTCGCCTGGCGCGAATGGCTGACCAAGCGCGTGCTGGCCTCCTGGCTGGCCGAGGGCCGCCAATACCAGCTGGAGATGGCCGGCGAGGGCGCCGACAACCCCGACCAGCGCATCGCCGAGGACATCCGCGTCTCGGTGGACCTGGCGGTGGACTTCGTGGGCGGGCTGCTCACCTGCTCGATGATGCTGGCGGCCTTCGTGGGGATATTGTGGAGCGTCTCCGGGCCGCTGCACCTGGGCTTCATCGGGGTGGACGCCTCCATCCCCGGCTACATGGTCTGGGCGGCGCTGGCCTATGCGTTGGTGGGCTCCACCCTCACCATCCTGGTCGGCCGGCCGATGGTGCAGCACAACATCGCCCGCGTGGCCGCCGAGGCCGATTTCCGCTTCGGCCTCACCCGCGCCCGCGAATCCGGCGAGGGCATCGCCCTGATCCGCGGCGAGACCGACGAGCGCCGCGGCCTGGCCCGCGCCTTCGGCAATGTGCGGGAGCGCGTGCGGGACCTGATGCGCTCGCAGCGCAACCTCATGTACCTCACCAGCGCCTATGGCACGCTGGCGATGATCTTCCCCACCATCGTCGCCTCGCCGGCCTATTTCTCCGGCGCCATCACCCTGGGCGGGCTGATGCAGATCGGCGGCGCCTTCGGCCAGGTGCAGGGCAGCCTCTCCTGGTTCGTGGACAGCTTTCCCCGGATTGCCGAATGGCGCTCCTCCGTCACGCGGCTGGTGAATTTCCGGGCCGTGGTGGAGGAGCTGGACGCCCTGGTGGCCGACCAGGACCAGCCCACCATCACCGTGAGCGAGGGCGACAAGGACCGGCTGATCTTCAAGGGCATCGAGGTCGCCTTCGCCAATGGCACCACCGTGATCCAGGACGCGACGGCGGAGATCCATGCCGGGGAGCGCGTGCTGATCCAGGGCGAGAGCGGCACGGGGAAATCCACCCTGTTCCGCGCCATCGGCGGGCTGTGGCCCTGGGGCGCGGGCGAGATCGTCACCCCCCCGCGCGACACCATGATGTTCATGCCCCAGCGCCCCTACCTGCCGCTGGGCACGCTGAAGGAGACGCTGTGCTACCCCGCCGGCCCCGACGCCTATACCGACGAGGAATGCCGCGCGGCGCTGGAGCGCGTGGGGTTGGTGCGCCTGCCCGAGCGGCTGGAGGAGCTGGAGCGCTGGGACCGCGTGCTGTCCCTGGGCGAGCAGCAGCGCCTGGCCTTCGCCCGGCTGCTGCTGCACCGCCCCGCCTGGATCTTCATGGACGAGGCGACGGCGGCGCTGGATGAGCGCAACCAGGACGCCATGATGCAGATGGTGCTGGACGAGCTGCCGGAGGCCGCGCTGGTCAGCATCGGCCACCGCCCGGGGCTGGAGGCCTTCCACACCCGCACCCTGAAGCTGCAGAAGGCCGAGGGCGGCGCCAGGCTGACGCGCCCGCCGCCGCGGCCCAAGCCGCAGCGGCGCTGGAACGTGCCCAAGCTGCGCAACCCGCTGAAGCGCCGGCGCGAGGAGCCGGCGTGAGGCTCAGGGGCGCGCGCAGGTCCTGATGCCGAGCAGCGAATAGGCCGGGCAGCGCGCCAGCAGCCCGGTCAGCAGCGGCACCAGGCCGATCCAGCCCCACCAGCCGACCCAGCCGAGCGCGGCGGCGAGCACCAGCGCCGCCCCGAACACGACGCGCAGCACGCGGTCGAGGCCGCCGACATTGAGTGAGACCATGGGAAGGACCCTCCTGCCTCCGCACCATGCGGATGCGGGAGGGTCTATATCAGCAAACGCGCATAAGCCTTGCGCCGGATCAACGCCCCGCGGCGGAGCCGGCTCAGCGGCCCGTCATGATGCGCTCGACCAGCTGCTTCACCGTCGGCACGAAGCCGTTGGAGTAGAAGGGATCGGCGCCGAAGCGGTAGGCGTTGTGGCCGGCGAACATCAGGTTGTCCTCCAGGCTGCCGTCATGGGCGATGTCCTGGAGCGTCTTCTGGATGCAGAAGGAACGCGGATCGGCCTTCTTGCCGTTGTCCAGCGTGGCGGAGTGCTGCGACCAGTTGGAGAAGCGGCACTGGCTGAGGCAGCCCATGCAGGCCACCTGGTCGGCCACGATCTCGCGCGATTTCTCGGGCGTGACGAAGACCAGCGTGTTGTCGGGCGTGCGCATCGCCTCGGTGAAGCCGGCGGCGGTCCAGGCCTGGGCACGCTCGCGATCGGCCGGGGCCAGCCAGACCAGGCGCTTGCGCGGGCCGATGCCGAATGGGGCCGTGTGCTCGCCCACCGCCTCGCTGCTGTAGGCTACCTGGCGCTCGGAACGCGCCTCCAGCTCGGCCAGGAAGTCGTTCTTCACGGCGCTGGAATAGAAGCCGGTGGGCGAGAAGGGCTGGAGCAGCACGTCGCCGGGCTTGAGCTGGCAGAGGCGCTGCTTCCAGGCGTCGCTGATCGGCGATTCCTTCGTCAGCAGCGGGCGGGTGCCGAACTGGAAGGCGACAGGCCCCAGCTCGGGGTTGCCGATCCAGTCCTCCCACTCCTCCAGCCACCAGACGCCGCCGGCCATGATGATGGGCGTCTCGTCCAGGCCGAAGGCGCGCATCTGCTCGCGCAGCTTGCGCACGCGCTCATAGGGCGCCTCGGGGCGCTTCGGGTCCTCGGAATTGGACAGGCCGTTGTGGCCGCCGGCCAGCCAGGGGTCCTCGTAGACCACGCCGCCCAGCCACTCGCTCACCTTGCCGTAGGAGCGCTTCCACAGCGCCGAGAAGGCGCGGGCGGAACTCACGATGGGGTAGTAGTGCACGCCGAAGTCGCGCGCGATCTCGGCCAGCTTGTAGGGCATGCCGGCGCCGCAGGTGATGCCGTTCACCAGCCCCTTCGCGCCTTCCAGGATGCCGCGCGCCACGCGCTCCGCCCCGCCCATCTCCCACAGGATGTTGGCGTGGATGCGCGCGTTCGGCCCGCCGACCTCGCGCGCCTCCCTGGCCTGGGCGATGCCGCCGGCGATGCCGTAGGCCACCAGCTCCTCATGCCGCTCGCGCCGGGTGGTGCCGCGATAGACCTGCCGGATGGTGCGGCCTTCGGCGTCGTAGCTGTCGGCGTTGACCGCGGAGAAGGTGCCCACCCCGCCCGCGGCCGCCCAGGCCCCGGCGGTGAGCCCGTTGGAGACGGCGACGCCCTTGCCCCCCTCGACCAGGGGCAGAACCTCCACCCCGCCCATGCGGATCGCGTTGATGGCCTTCACGGCAGCAGCCTTGCTATGCGGATTGTTTCTGGATGTGTCGCTAGCATGAAAAGGGCCGACCCCGCGAGTCGGGATCGGCCCTCATTGCATGCGCGGGATCAGTCGTCCCGGCGCGGGCGGCGCGGGCCGCGGTCGTCGCGCTCGCGGCGCGGGCGGTCCTCGCCCTCGCCCTGTTCGCGCGGGCGGCGCTCGCCCACCTGCTCGGTGATGTCCGCGCCCGTGGCCTGGTCCACCACGCGCATGGACAGCTTCACCTTGCCGCGGTCGTCGAAGCCGATGACCTTGACCTTCACCGCGTCGCCCTCCTTCACCACGTCGGTGGTGCGGTTGACGCGCTCATTGGCCAGCTCGCTGATGTGGACCAGCCCGTCCTTGGCGCCGAGGAAGTTGACGAAGGCGCCGAACTCGGCGGTCTTGACCACCTTGCCATTGTAGATCACGCCGACCTCCGGCTCCGCCACGATGCCGCGGATCTTGTCAATCGCGGCCTGGGTGGCCTCCTGCGAGGTGGCCGCGATCTTGATCGTGCCGTCATCCTCGATGTCAATCTTGGTGCCGGTCTGCTCGACGATCTCGCGGATCACCTTGCCGCCGGTGCCGATCACCTCGCGGATCTTGTCCTTCGGCACGGTGATGACGGTGATCTTCGGGGCCGTCGCCGCCATCTCGCCGCGCGCGCCGGACAGCGCCTTGGCCATCTCGCCCAGGATGTGGATGCGCCCGTCCTTCGCCTGGCCCAGCGCGGTGCGCATGATGTCGAAGGTGATGGAGGTGATCTTGATGTCCATCTGCAGGGCGGTGATGCCCTGCTCGGTGCCGGCCACCTTGAAGTCCATGTCGCCGAGGTGGTCCTCGTCGCCCAGGATGTCGCTCAGCACCGCGAAGCCGCGCTCCTCCTTGATGAGGCCCATGGCGATGCCGGCCACCGGGCGCACCAGCGGGCAGCCGGCGTCCATGAGCGACAGCGAGGTGCCGCAGACGGTCGCCATGCTCGACGAGCCGTTGGACTCCGTGATCTCGGAGACGACGCGCAGCGTGTAGGGGAACTTCTCCTTCTCCGGCAGCACGGGGCGGATGGCGCGCCAGGCCAGCTTGCCGTGGCCGATCTCGCGTCGGCCCGGGCTGCCCATGCGCCCCGTCTCGTTCACCGAGTAGGGGGGGAAGTTGTAGTGCAGCATGAACCGCTCGCGGTACTCGCCCACCAGCTGGTCAATGATCTGCTCGTCCTGGCCGGTGCCCAGCGTGGCGACGCACAGCGCCTGCGTCTCGCCGCGGGTGAACAGCGCCGAGCCATGGGCGCGCGGCAGGATGCCGACCTCGCTGAGGATGGGGCGCACGGTGCGGGTGTCGCGGCCGTCAATGCGCAGGCCGGTGTCGAGGATGGCGTTGCGCACCACCTCGGCCTCCAGCTCCTTCATCATGCCCTTGGCGGCGGCCACATCCAGGCCCTCGGCCTCAAGCTGGGCGAGGACGGCCTTCTTCGCCGCGCCCACCTTGCCCTGGCGGAGCAGCTTCTGCGTCTCCTTGTAGGCCTCGGCCATCGGCGCGGTGCCGATCTCGCTGACGCGCGCCTTCAGCGTGGCGAGCGCCGGGTCGGCCTCGGCCAGCGCCCAGGGCTCCTTCGCCGCGACCTCGGCCAGGGCGATGATGCCCTCGATCACCGGCTGGAAGCCCTTGTGGCCGAACTCCACGGCGCCGAGCATCACCTCCTCGGAAAGCTCCTGCGCCTCGGACTCGACCATCAGCACGCCCTCGGCCGTGCCGGCGACGACGAGGTCGAGCTGGGACAGCTTGATCTGCGCCAGCGTCGGGTTCAGCACGTATTCGCCGTCCACGTAGCCGACGCGCGCGCCGCCGATCGGCCCGAAGAAGGGGATGCCGGAGAGGGTGAGGGCGGCGGAGCAGCCGACCATCGCCACCATGTCGGGGCTGTTCTCGCCATCATGCGACAGCACGGTGGCGATGACCTGGACCTCGTTGCGGAAGCCCTCGGGGAAGAGGGGACGGATCGGGCGGTCAATGAGGCGCGAGATCAGCGTCTCGGCCTCGCTCGGCCGGCCCTCGCGCTTGAAGAAGCCGCCGGGGATCTTGCCGGCCGCGAAGGCCTTCTCCTGGTAGTTGACCGTCAGCGGGAAGAAGTCCTGGCCCGGCTTGACGGAGCGGGCGCCGACCACGGTGCAGAGCACGATGGTGTCGCCCAGGCGGGCCATCACGGCGCCATCGGCCTGGCGGGCGACCTTGCCGGTCTCCAGCGTCAGGATCTGGCCGCCCCAGGGGATGTCCTTGCGGAAGTAGTTGTCGAACAAATGCGTCGTCCTTCATGGCCGACGCGGCAGGGTGGCAGTCCGGACGCGGGCCGGGCCCGGCTGGGAGAGGCTCTCGGCGTCTCGGGGCGCATGGGGGGCCGGGCGATTGCGCGCCGCGGCGGGTGCCATGTGGCCGGAAACGCCGCCAGACCCTTCGCCGTGCGGCGTCGCGTGGAGGCTCTGACAACCCGCCACGTGGCACGGTTGCGCCGGCGCGTGTCCGGCGCCGGCGGGGGGTATATGGCGCGGATGGGGGCGGAGGGGAAGGGGAACCACGAGCCACACAAGACGGCGCCCGAAAAAGTTGAGGCCGGCACCCGTAGGTCCGGCCTCTGCTTCCGTAGAACGGCAATGTGCACTAGGGCAGTGATTGTCCCGTTCCGCCCTGCGATAAAAGGCGAAGCTGCAGAAAAATGCAATCCCCTTTCTCGCCTTTGCCGAACGTCATGGGTCGTCTGCGGGTTGCCCTGTCAGGGCCTCGCCTGGATCGCTACCTGACGGTGGCTAGAGGTAATCAAGGCTTGGCTTTCCGAACCTCCGTCTGGAACGCTGAACTGGCAGCCAGCTTCCTTCTGCCCCTACATTTTGCGGAGGTTTGCCTCCGCAACCGCCTGCACGACGGTTTGACGAACATCTATCGTCCGGATTGGCATATGTCAGGTCCGGTTCGTGCCAACCTCGACGCTCGTTATGTCGGCATCCTGACAGAAAGCGAAAAATCCAGCAGAGGTCGGCATGGCGCATCGTGGACCATCAACAATCTCGTTGCCGAGTTACCATTTGGTTTTTGGGTTCACCTCATGCGGCCCAAGGCATCCGGAATCATTTGGAGATCCAGCCTTGGGGCAGTCTTTCCGCATGTACCCGGTACGGTAAGTGACCGTGAAATCTTCGACCTTGCCGATTTGATCCGTCATTTCCGGAACCGGGTGGCGCATCACAAGCCTCTCTTCGATCATTCGCCAACCAGAATATACGCGGATGTGCTCACACTTGTCGGGTGGTGTTGTGAGGATACCCGGTGGACGGTGCAACAGCTTTCACGTGTTTCGCAGACCATCGCGCGGCGCCCCCGCGAATAAGCTCCCTTGCGCCCGCCCCCGCGCCGCGCCATAACAGGGCCTCGCACACAACCCGATCTCTTGAGGGGGTGGCCTTTCGGGGCCGCCCATTTGGCATTGTCTCCTGAACGCCCCCGCCTCGAAGGCCTCGACGCCCGCATCGCCGACCTGGTGGCCCCCACCATCGAGCACATGGGCTACGAACTCGTGCGCGTGCAGGTCAGTGGCAAGGAGAAGCCGGTCGTGCAGATCATGGCCGACCGCGCCGACGGCGCCCCCTTCCGGGTGGAGGATTGCGAGGAGATCAGCCACGCGGTCGGCGCGGTGCTCGACGTGGCGGACCCCATCAAGGCCGAGTGGATGCTGGAGGTGTCCAGCCCCGGCATTGACCGCCCGCTGACCCGCACCAAGGATTTCGAGCGCTTCGCCGGCCACCTCGCCACCGTCGAGCTGGTGATCCCGCTCGATGGCCGCAAGCGCTTCCGCGGCACCGTGCTGGGCGCCGACGCCACCCACGCCCGGCTGCGGCTGGACGAGGGCGGGGAGGTGGCGCTGCCGCGCGACTCCATCCGCCGGGCGCGGCTGGTGCTGACCGACGCGCTGATCGAATTCACCTCCCAGCAGAGCCAAGGGAAGAACTGACATGGCCCTCGAGATTTCGCCGCCCCGCCCGGAGTTCCTCCAGGTCGCCGAGGCCGTGGCGCGGGAGAAGATGATCGAGAAGGAGGAGGTGCTGGAGGCGATGGAGCTGGCAATGGGCCGCGCCGGCTGCCAGACCTACGGCCCCACCAAGGACATCCGCGCGACCATTGACCGCCGCACCGGCGCCGTCGCGCTGTCCCGCCACACGCTGGTGGTGCCCGATGGCGAGGTGGAGGACGAGGACCGGCAGATCGCCTTCTCCATCGCCCAGAAGGTCAAGCCCGGCATCGCCGTGGGGCAGGAGATCGTGGACCCGCTGCCGCCGATTGATTTCGGCCGCGTGGGCGCGCAGACCGCCAAGCAGGTGATCGTGCAGCGCGTGCGCGAGGTGGAACGCCGCAAGCAGTACGACGAGTTCAAGGACCGCGTGGGCGAGATCATCAACGGCACCGTCAAGCGCACCGAATACGGCAACCTGATGGTGGAGCTGGGCGGCCGCGCCGAGGCGCTGCTGCGCCGCGACGAGACCATCCCGCGCGAGGCCTTCAAGAACGGCGACCGCGTGCGCGCCTACATCTACGACGTGCGCGAGGAGGCGCGCGGGCCGCAGATCTTCCTGTCCCGCACGCATCCCGGCTTCCTGGCCAAGCTCTTCGCGCAGGAGGTGCCGGAGATCTACGAGGGCATCATCGAGATCCGCGCCGTGGCGCGCGACCCCGGCTCGCGCGCCAAGATGGCCGTGATCTCGCGCGACAGCTCCATTGACCCCGTGGGCGCCTGCGTGGGCATGCGCGGCTCGCGCGTGCAGGCGGTGGTGGCGGAGCTGCAGGGCGAGAAGATAGACATCATCCCCTGGTCCAGCGACATCGCCACCTTCATCGTCAACGCCATGGCGCCGGCCGAGGTCAGCAAGGTGGTGCTGGATGACGAGGGCAAGCGCGTCGAGGTGGTGGTGCCGGACGAGCAGCTGAGCCTGGCCATCGGCCGGCGCGGGCAGAACGTGCGCCTCGCCTCCCAGCTCACGCGCTACGACATTGACATCCTGACCGAGGCCGGCGAGTCCGAGCGCCGGCAGGAGGATTTCCGCAAGCGCAGCGCCCTCTTCGTCGAGGGGCTGGACGTGGACGACATGATCGCCTCGCTGCTCGTCACCGAGGGCTACGGCTCCATCGAGGAGATCGCCGAGGTGGATGACGACGAGCTCGCCTCCATCGAGGGCTTCGACGAGGCCATCGCCGCCGAGCTGAAGAACCGCGCCGGTGCCTTCCTGGAGCGCAAGGAGGCCGAGGCGGACGCGAAGCGCACCGAGATGGGCGTCTCCGACGACCTGGTGGAGCTGGGCTCCTTCTCCGCCGCCATGCTGGTGCAGCTGGGCGAGGCGGGGGTGAAGACCATGGACGACCTGGCCGACCTCGCCTCCGACGAGCTGGTGGAGATCATCGGCGAGGCGCAGATGGACGAGGAGACGGCGAACGCCATCATCATGGCCGCCCGCCAGCATTGGTTCGAGGGCGAGGAGGCGCCGGATGGGCAGCCCCAGGACCAATGACCCGGATGCCGAACGCGGCCCGCTGAGGCGCTGCCTGGCGACGCGCGAGGCATTGCCGAAGGAGGCGATGCTGCGCTTCGCCCTGGGCCCGGGGCGGGAGCTGGTGCCCGATCCGGCTGGACGGCTGCCCGGGCGTGGCCTATGGTTGAAGGCGCAGGACGAGGCGCTGAGGAAGGCCCTGAAGACGGGGGCCTTCGCGAAGGCGGCGCGCGGCGCGGTCCAGCTTCCGGATGACCTTCACGGGATGATCCTCCGGATGCTCCGGTCCCGCATCCGCGATTTCCTCGGCTTCGCGCGCCGCGGTGGGGAGGCGGTGGCAGGCCGGGAGGCGGTGCTGGACTGGCTGCGGACGCGCCCGGTGGCGCTGCTCATGCAGGCATCCGATGGCAGCCTTGCGGAGCGCGAGCGCCTGTTGGGCAACCGGGAGATCCCGGTCTATACGGCGCTTTCCGGCGAGGAGCTGGGCGCGGTCTTCGGGCGCGAGCGCGCGGTCCATGTGGCCGTGCTGCCCGGGAAGCTGGCGGCGGCGTTGCAGGCGGAGGCGGCCCGGCTGGCCGGCTTCGCGGGGGTTTCGGGGGCGGGGTCGTCCGCGGCGGATGCGCCGGCGGGCGGGAATCCCGGCCTTCATTGAGGTTCAGGGCCGGTTCGCCGGCCCCAGGAAAGTTGGTTCGGAACGGCGGATGAGCGACCAGAACGATCAGGATGCGGCCAAGAGCCGGCTGAGCCTGCGACCCGCGGGCCGGCTGGAGCTGAACAAGACGGTGGACGCGGGCAGCGTGCGCCAGTCCTTCAGCCATGGCCGCTCCAAGGTGGTGCAGGTGGAGGTGGTGAAGAAGCGTGCCCCCG
>JBEQBS010000067.1:0-11925 GCA_041639675.1 Rubritepida sp.
AGCGGCGGCACCCCGCGCAGGGCGCGCATGCGGGCCGCGTCCCATTCCGGCGTGCGCAGGCTGGCGCGCAGCTGCGCGCGGCCGGGCAGGGGGCGCAGCGGCGCGAAGGGGTCGGGCGTGTCCACCGCCTCCAGCGCCAGCAGCGCCGGGTCAATCCAGGGCAGCGAGGCCAGGGGCAGGCGCAGCCCCATCGGCGCGTCGCCCGGCGTCAGGAACAGCACCGCGTCGCGGAAGAACCAGCGCCCCGACTGCCAGCGCCGCTCCCCGCCCATCCACACCCGGCGCAGCGGCAGCACCGTGCCCACCGGGCTGGCCAGCCCGCCGCGGAACAGCCGGGCGAAGCGCGCGCGCTCCAGCGGGTCGGCCAGCTTCGCATCCTCGGCCACCACATTGGCCGGCAGCCGGTTCTCCCGCCACAGGTAGTAGTGCACATCCTCATGCGCGGGCGTCGCCAGCGCCGGGTCCACCTGGAGGCGCTCGGCCAGCGCCTCGGCGAAGCGCTGCGCGTCATCCGCCGTGGCGTCGCCGCCGTCGTCGTCGCTGGCCAGCAGGGCGGGGTCCTGCCAGATCGCCTCGCCATCCCGCCGCCAGTGGCAGGACAGGGCGAAGCGCGGCAGCGGCTCGCCCGGATATTGCTTGCCCTGGCCGGTGTGGATGACGTGGCCCGGCGCCCAGAGCGGCGCCAGCCGCTTCAGCAGCCGCTGGGCATAGGCGCGCTTGGTCGGCCCCAGCGCGTCGGTGTTCCATTCCGCCGCCTCGCGGTCCGTCGCCGCCACGAAGGTCGGCTCCCCGCCCATGGAAAGCCGCACGTCCAGCCGCGCCAGCGCCCGGTCCACCTCGCGCCCCATGGCGCGGATCGCCGCCGATTGCGCCGGCGTGTAGGGCTTGGTGACGCGCGGCCGGTCCTCTACGCGCTTCACCTCCATGTGGAAGCCGAACTCCACCTCCGCCTTCTCCACCAGGCCCGAGATCGGCGCGGCGCTCTGCGGCTCCGGCGTGGCGGCGAGCGGGATGTGCCCCTCGCCGGCGAACAGGCCGCTGGTCGGGTCCAGCCCCACCCAGCCGGCGCCGGGGAGATAGACCTCCGTCCAGGCATGCAGGTCGGTGAAGTCGGCCTCGGGCCCGCTCGGCCCATCCACCGCCTTCACGTCGGCCACCAGCTGGATCAGGTAGCCCGAGCAGAACCGCGCCGCGAGCCCCAGGTGCCGCAGCGCCTGCACCAGCAGCCAGGCGGAGTCGCGGCATGAGCCGCGGCCCTCGCCCAGGGTGCGCTCGGGCTCCCACACGCCGGGCTCCATGCGCACGATGTAGGCGATGCGCCCCTGCACCAGCTGGTTCACCCGCACCAGCCAATCCACCGTGCGCTCGGCCTCCTTCGGGACCTCCGCCAGCAGCGCCTTCAGCAGCGGCCCCAGCGGGGCCAGCTTGCGGAAGGGCGCCAGCTCCTCCGAAAGGACGGGGTCATAGGCGAAGGGGAAGCTCTCCGCCTCCGGCTCCAGGAAGAAGTCGAAGGGGTTGATGACCGCCATGTCGGCGACGACATCCACCGTGACGCTGAATTCCCGCACCTTCTCGGGGAAGACCACGCGGGCCTGGAAGTTGCCCTGCGGGTCCTGCTGCCAGTTCAGGAAGTGGTTGGCGGGCTCCACCTTCAGTGAATAGGCCAGGATGGGCGTGCGCGCATGCGGCGCCGGGCGCAGGCGGATGGTCTGCGGCCCCAGGCTGACCGGCTTGTCGTAGCTGTAGCTCGTGCGGTGCGTCAGCGCGGCGTGGATGGACATGCGGGCCCGGTGCTCCTCAACCCCGCCAGCATATCAAGCCCGCGCGCCTGCTTCGACCCCGCGCGGGCGATGATTCCGCGCCCGCCGCGCCGCGCCTGCCGCCGGATTGGGCAGGATCACCGCCCGGTGAAGACCGGCGGCCGCTTCTCGCGGAAGGCGGCCAGCCCCTCCCGCAGGTCGGCGCTCGCCTGGCTGGCCCTGGCCCGGGCCAGCGCGGCATCCGCGTCGAATTCCCCGCGCGCGATCTCGTCCAGCCCGCGCTTGATGCCCTGCACCGCCAGCGGCGCCATCGCCGCCAGCCGCGCCGCCAGCGCATCGGCCCGCGCCGCCAGCGCCGCCCCGTCCGCCACCAGCTCCGTCAGGTAGCCCATGGCCAGCAGCTCCTCCGCCGGCACGAATTCCGCCAGCAGGAACAGCCGCTTGGCCGCGTTCAGCCCGAGGCGGGAGGCGTAGCGCACCATGCCCGAGGGGTAGTAGTGCAGCCCCAGCGCCACCGCCGGCATGCGCAGCCGCATTCCCGCCACCCCCACCCGGAAGTCGCAGCACAAAGCGAGGTCGGTGGAGCCGCCATAGACGCCGCCATTCAGCGCCGCCACCGTGGGCACCCGCAGCCGCTCCAGCCGCTCCAGCATCGCCTCGAAGGAGACCTCGCCCGTCACCTCCGCCTCGGGGCGCGATTCCAGGTCGCCCAGGTGATAGCCGGAGGAGAAGGAGGCGCCGGTGCCGGTGACGACCAGCACGCGGATCGCGGGATCGGCCTCGATGGCGGCGAAGTGGGCCATCATCGCGTGCAGGTCCGCGGGCTCGATGCGGTTGTGCACGGCCGGGCGGTTGAAGCGGATGGTGGCGCGCGGGCCCTCAATGGACAGCAGCGGGGTGGTGGCGTCGCTCATCCGCCCAGCGTTACCGATGATGGCGCAGGGCGTCCATCTGGACGGCGCCGCGCCCGCCGCCTTTCCTGCCGCCATGCTGATCCGTGACAGCCGCGAGGCCGACATCCCCGCCATCGCCGCCATCTATGGCCATTGGGTCACCCATGGCCTCGCCTCCTTCGAGACGGAGCCGCCGGGCGCGGCCGAGATGGCGCGCCGCCGCGCCGCGCTGCTGGACGCCGGCTTCCCGAATCTGGTGGCCGAGGCCGATGGGCGCATGCTGGGCCATGCCCATGCCGGCCCCTACCGCGCCCGCCCGGCCTATCGCTTCACCGTCGAGAACTCGATCTACGTGGCCCCCGATGCCGGGCGCGGCGGGGTGGGCCGCGCCCTGCTGGAGGCGCTGCTGGCGCGCTGCGGGGCGCTGGGCTTCCGGCTGGTGGTGGCGGTGATCGGCGACAGCGGCAATGCCGCCTCGATCGGCCTGCATGCGGCGCTCGGCTTCCGCCATGCCGGGCTGCTGCCGGCGGTGGGCTGGAAGCATGGCCGCTGGGTGGACAGCGTGCTGATGACCCGCGCGCTGGGCGAGGGCGCGGCGACGCCGCCCGTCAGCTGAAGCGCGCCGCCACCGCCGCGCGCTCCGCCTCGCCCATGTGCAGCCCCAGCTTGGTGCGGCGCCACAGCACGTCCTCCGCCGCCATCGCCCATTCGTTGGCGCGCATCCATTCCAGCTCGCGCTCGCTCAACCCCGCGCCCAGATGCGCGCCCGGGTCGCCCTCCATCACCTCGGGCAGCATGGACCCATGGGTGCGCACCAGCCGCGGCAGCCACGCCTTCGGCACGCGCGGCAGGGCGCGCGCCATCTCCTCGGCGAATTGCGCGTGGCTGCGCCCGCCCAGCTCGCCGCCGGGCAGCAGGGCCCGGGCGGTCCAGGGCGTGCCCTCGCGGCCGATGGCGGCGCCCACCAGGCCGGCGGCCTCCTCGGCCAGACGGCGGAAGGTGGTGATCTTGCCGCCATAGATGCTCAGCAGCGGCGCCTTCGCGTCATCCAGCTTCAGCACGTAGTCGCGCGTCACCGCGCTCGGGTCCTCGGCGCCGTCGTCGAACAGGGGGCGCACGCCGGAATAGCGCCAGGCGATCCCGGCCGGCGTGACCTGCCGGCGGAACTGGCGCGACACGGCGGCGCAGAGGTATTCCGCCTCCTCCTCGGTGCAATGCGCCGTGCCGGGGTCGCCTTCATGCGGCACGTCGGTGGTGCCCACCAGGGTGAAGCGCCCCTCATAGGGGATGGCGAAGACCACGCGGCGGTCGTCATTCT
Organism: Rubritepida sp.; assembly: GCA_041639675.1. Classification (GTDB taxonomy): domain Bacteria; phylum Pseudomonadota; class Alphaproteobacteria; order Acetobacterales; family Acetobacteraceae; genus Roseococcus. The sequence continues at coordinate 3,972 of JBEQBS010000067.1, forward strand.
GCAGGATGTAGGCGTGGTCCCCCTCGTAGAGCCGCGGCAGCACGATGTGCGAGCCGCGCACCAGCCGCACCTGGCCGGGCTTCACTGCATGGGCGGCATCCAGCGCGCGCTGCACCCAGGGGCCGGCGGCGTTGACCAGCGCGCGGGCCTGCACGCGCTCGCCCGTCTCCAGCGTCACCACCCAATGCGCGTCATGGCGTTCGGCCGCGGTGAAGGCGCAGCGCGGCCGCACCTCGGCGCCGCGCCGGGCCGCATCCAGCGCGCAGAGCAGCACCAGCCGGCTATCCTCCACCCAGGCGTCGGAATAGGCGAAGGCGTGGGTGATCCCCGGCTTCAGCGGCGCCCCGCGCGGGTCGCCCGCCGTGCGGAAGGCTTCCGCGCCGGGCAGCGAGACGCGGCGCGCCAGGTGGTCATACAGGAACAGGCCGAGGCGGATCATCCAGCGCGGCCGCATCTCCGGCCGGTGCGGCAGTACGAAGCGCAGCGGCCAGATGATGTGCGGCGCGGTGCGCAGCAGCACCTCGCGCTCGCCCAGCGCCTCGCGCACCAGGCGGAACTCGTTGTGCTCCAGGTAGCGCAGACCGCCATGGATCAGCTTGGAGGAGGAGGAACTCGTGGCCTGGGCGAGGTCGTCCTTCTCCAGCAGCAGCACGGCATGGCCGCGCCCGCTGAGGTCGCGCGCGATGCCCGCCCCGTTCACCCCGCCGCCGATCACCACCACGTCGAAATGCCGCATCGCGCTTACTTAGAGCAGCCGTGCGCGGATGCGAGTCACCACCACCTCGGCGATCACCACCACGGCCAGGATGGCCAGCAGCACGGTGGCCACGCGCTCCCATTGGAAGAAGTTGATGGCGTCGTCCAGCACCACGCCGATGCCGCCGGCGCCCACCAGCCCCAGCACGGCGGATTCGCGCAGGTTGATGTCCCAGCGGAACAGCGCGATGCCCCAGAAGGCCGGCTGCACCTGCGGCCAGACGCCCTTGAGCATGCGCGATCCCCAGGGCGCCCCGGCGGCGGTCAGCGCCTCCAGCGGCCCGCGGCTGGTTTCCTCCAGCGCCTCGGCCAGCAGCTTGCCGACGAAGCCCACCGAGCGGAAGGCGATGGCGAAGACCCCCGCCGCTGGGCCGGGCCCGAAGACCGCGACGAAGACCAGCGCCCAGACCAGCGAGTTGACCGAGCGCGAGGAGACCAGCACCAGCTGCGCGAAGCCCCGCAGCGGCGCCCAGGGGCAGATGGAGCGCGCCGCCAGCAGCGCGAAGGGCAGGGCCAGCGCGATGCCCAGGATGGTGCCCAGCGTGGCGATGTGGATCGTTTCCAGCAGCGCCGCATGGACGGAGGGGTAGTAGTGCGCGACAACCGGCGGCCACATGCGCAGCAGCAGGTCGGCCATCTGCTCGGGCGCGTCCGCCAGGAATTCGGGGATGATCTCCACCGTGCGCACCGCCCAGGCCAGCGCGGCGACGATTCCCAGCGACAGGAACAGCCGGCCCAGCCGCTCGCCGGGCGAATGGCGGTGCCATTGCCGCGTCATCGCAGCGCCTGGCGGATGCGGCCGGAGATCACCTCGGCCGCGAAGATCAGCGCGATGATGGAGAGCAGGATGGCGGCGACGAAGTCGTAGTCGAAGCGCTTGAAGGCGGCGAAGAGCGTGCCGCCGATGCCGCCGGCGCCGACGATGCCCACCAGCGTGGAGTTCCGCAGGTTGGAATCCAGCTGGTAGATGCAGAAGCCCACGAAGCGCGAGGCCACCTGCGGCAGCACGCCATAGAGCAGCACCGCGGCCCCGGAGGCCCCGGTGGCGCGCACCGCCTCCACCTGCTTCATGCTGATCTCCTCGATCGCCTCCGCGAACAGCTTGGCGACGAAGCCCATGGAGGCGACGGTGAGCGCCGCGACGCCCGCCAGCGCCCCGAAGCCCAGCGCCTTCACGAAGAGGATGGCGACGATGACGTAGTGCAGCGAGCGGCACACGGCGATGACGCCGCGCACCGGCCCGCGCAGCCACCAGGGGGACAGGTTGCGCGCCGCCATCAGCCCCAGCGGCAGGGACAGCACGATGCCCAGCGCGGTGGAGAGCAGGGCGATCTGGATGCTTTCCAGCATGCCTTCCAGCAGCAATTCCCAGCGCGCGAAGTTGGGCGGCCACATGCGCGCCAGGAAGCGCCCGGCCTCGCCCATGCCGGTCGCCAGGCGCTCGCCCGTGATGCCGAGCTGCGCCGTGGCCCACAGCGCGTAGAGCGCGAGGCCCAGCAGCGCCAGGCGCAGCGGCCAGTTCGCCGGGAAGGCGGCGCGCCTCACAACCAGTCCTCCCCGCCATAGATCGCGCGCAGGTGGTGGTCGCGCAGGTCGTCCGGCGGGCCGTCGAACACCACCGCGCCGCCGGTCATGCCGATGATGCGCCCGGCGAAGCGCCGCGCCAGATCCACATTGTGGATGTTCACCACCACCGGCACCCCGGCCTCACCGGTCAGCCGGGCCATCAGCTCCATCACCTCCACCGCCGTCTTGGGGTCCAGCGAGGAGGTCGGCTCGTCGGCCAGCAGCAGCGCCGGGGACTGCATCAGCGCCCGCGCGATGCCCACGCGCTGCCGCTGCCCGCCCGACAGCGCATCGGCCCGGCGCGCGGCGTGGTCGGGCAGGCCCACCGCGTCCAGCAGGGCGAAGGCGCGCTCCACATCGGCCGGCGGGTAGCGGCGCAGCCAAGCGCGCCACAGCGGCACATGGCCCAGCCGGCCGGAGAGCACGTTCTCCATCACCGAGAGCCGCTCCACCAGGTTGTATTCCTGGAACACCATGCCGATGCGCCGCCGCGCGCGCCGCAGCGCCGCCCCGCGCAGCCCGGTCAGCTCCTCGCCGCGCAGCCGGATGGAGCCCCGCGTCGGCTCCACCAGCCGGTTGATGCAGCGCAGCAGGGTGGATTTCCCGGTGCCCGAGGGGCCGATGATGGCCGTCATCCCCTCCGCCCCGATGGACAGGGTGATGCCGCGCAGCACCGGCCGCCCGGGCTGGTATTCCTTTTCCAGCCCGGTGATCTCCAGCAGCGGCGCGGTCACTGCGGGCGCGGCGCCTGCTGCTGCTGGGCGGCGCGGCGGCGCGCCTCGGCCTCCAGCTCGCGCCGGCTCTCGGCGTCGAAGGCGGCGCGGGTGTAGGGGGCGTTCACCGCGTCGGCCACGGCGCGCACGGGCGCCCATTCGCGCAGGTAGGTGGCGGGCCAGAAGCGGTCATTGCCGCCCAGGTCGCGGCTCATCGCCTCGGGGAAGCGGAAGTCGTAGAAGCATTGCCGGATGCGCTGGGCCAGCTCGGGCTGGAGGTCGTGCGCATGGGCGAAGCTGCTGGTGGGGAAGGGGTCGCTCTGCCACACGGTGCGGAAGTTCTCGCCCCGCACCTGCCCGCGGCCGACCATGCGGTTGTACACGTCGCTCGCCACGGGGGCGGCGTCGTAGTCGCCGGCATTCACCCCCATCACGCTGCGGTCATGCCCACCGGAGAAGACCACGCGGTAGTCGGTGTCGGGCGTGATGCCCTGGGCCGGGAAGAGCGCGCGCGGCGCCAGGTTGCCCGAGTTGGAGGTGGCCGAGGTATGCGCCACCCGCCGCCCGCGCAGGTCGGCCAGGCTGCGGATGTCGCTGTTCGCCCGCACCAGCGTGACGACGCGGTAGCTCTCGAACTCCCGCGCATTGCCCTTGATGGCGAAGGGCACGGCGCCGGCCAGGTTCACCGCGAAGGCCGTGGGCCCCGTGCTGAAGCCGGCGATGTGCAGCCGGCCCGAGCGCATGGCCTCCACCTGCGCCGCGTTGGACGTGACCTGGAAATACACCACCCGCTTGCCGGTGCAGGTGCCGAGGTATTCCAGCAGCGGCCGGAACTGCGAGGCGTAGAGGGCGGGGTCCTCGACCGGGGTATAGGCGAAGACCAGGGTGGAGGGGTTGCGCAGCCGCGAGGCCTCGCGCGGCGGGTCGGCCACCAGGTCGCGGTCCTCGTCGCAGAAGGCGTCGTCCAGCGCGCCGCGGTGGGTGCAGGCGGCCCCTTGCGCGAAGGCCAGGCCGGGCAGCAGGGCCAGCGCCGCGGCGGCGGCGAGCGTCTTGAGCATCGGGCGTTCCCTTTTCTCGGTTGGCGCCACGCTAGCGCGCCGGCCGCCGCCTGTCAGCGCCGGATGATGGCGATTTCTTAACCTCCCGCGCCCGCGGGCAGGATGGGCGCGGTACGAACGGAGCCGCCTGCCATGCGCCTGCCCCCGCTGACCCTCGCCACCCGCGTCACCGCCTGCTTCCTGGCCGCGCTGGCCCTGGCGCTGCTGGCGCTCGGCGCCTTCGTCGGCTGGGGCGAGCGCCGGGGTGCCGAGGCGAGCCTGGCCCAGCGGCTGGAGCGCGACCTCGCCCTGCTGGAGGGCATGACGGCCACCCTCTCCGGCAATGGCGCCTGGCGCATCACGCCCGAAGGCCGGCTGGCGCGCGGCGACCTGGTGCTGGACGGCGCGAATGCCGTGACGGACCTTGTCTCCCGCGGCTCCGGGGGCGTGGCGACGATCTTCCGTGGCGATGAGCGCGTGGCCACCTCGGTCCAGCGGCCGGACGGCACCCGCGCCACCGGCACGCGGCTGGCGGCCGGCCCGGCGCGGGAGGCGGTGCTGGGCGCGGGCCAGGCGTATCGCGGCCCCGCCGACATCCTGGGCCGCCCGCACCTGACGGTCTATGCCCCGATCCGCGACGCGCGCGGGCAGGTGATCGGCATCCTCTTCGTCGGCCAGGGCACGGAGATGCTGGCGGCGATGACGCGCCGGCACATGGTGGCCACGCTGGGCGCGGCGGGGCTGCTGATGCTGCTGGTGGGGCTGGGCGGCTGGCTGGTGATGCGGCGCCAGATGCGCCCGCTGGGGCTGCTCTCCGCCCGGCTGCTGTCCCTGGCCGACGGCAAGGCCGAAGCCCCGGTGCCGCTCACCGCCCGGCGGGACGAGATCGGCGGCATGGCCCGGGCGCTGGAGGTGCTGCGCGCCGCCACCCAGTCCGCCGCGGCGGAGCGCGCCGCCGCCGAGGCGCTGCGCCAGGGCGCCGAATCCCGGCGGAAGGAGGACGCCACCCGCCTGGCCGGGGAGATGGAGCACGCCCTGGCCGAGGCCTCCGCCCGGCTGGAGGACCGCGCCGCCGCCACCCTGGCCGCCGCCAACCGCCTGGGCGCGGTGGCCGAGCAGGCACAGGCGCATGCCGGCGCGCTGGATGGCGGCGCCAGCGGCGCCATGGGCCATGTGCAGGCCGTGGCCGCGGCGGCGGAGGAGCTGGCGGCCTCCATCAGCGAGATCACGCGCCGCGTGCAGGGCGCCAGCGCCATGGCGACCGAGGCCGCCGGCCAGGCCGACGCCGCCGACCAGACGGTGCGCGCGCTGTCCGCCGCCGCCGGGCGCATCGGCGAGGTGATCCGCCTCATCGAATCCATCGCCAGCCAGACCAACCTCCTGGCGCTGAACGCCACCATCGAGGCCGCCCGCGCCGGGGAGGCCGGCAAGGGCTTCGCCGTGGTGGCCAGCGAGGTGAAGGCCCTGGCCGCGCAGACCGCGCGGGCGACGGAGGACATCGCCGCCCAGGTTTCCGCCATCCAGGACAGCAGCGACGGCGCGGCCGCGGCGCTGGCCGGCATCGGCCGCACGGTGCGGGAGCTGGACGGCATCAGCGCCGGCATCGCCGAGGGCATCGCCCAGCAGGGCGAGGCGACGCGCGAGATCGCCCGCAGCGTGGCCGAGGCCGCGCGCGCCACCGGCCAGGTCTCGGGCGAGGTGCAGACCCTGGCGCGGGACGTGGAATCCACCGACGCCGCGGCGAAGGAGCTGCGCGCCCTGGCCGACGACCTGGACGGCGCCGGCCGCTTCCTGCGGGGCGAGGTCTCGGCCCTGGCGCAGCGCATGCGCGCCGCTTGAGAGGGCGCGCCGGCCGCCCATATGCACCGCATGAGCCATATCGAACATGCGACCCTGGGCGGCGGCTGCTTCTGGTGCCTGGACGCCGCCTATCGCGGGGTGAAGGGCGTCACCGAGGTGGTCAGCGGCTATGCCGGCGGCCACCAGCCCAACCCCACCTACGAGCAGGTCTGCGGCAAGGGCACCGGCCATGCCGAGGTGGTGCGCCTGGCCTTCGACCCCGCGGTGGTGTCCTACGCCGACCTGCTGCGCATGTTCTTCACCCTGCACGACCCCACCACCAAGGACCGCCAGGGCGCGGATGTCGGCCCGCAATACCGCTCCGTGATCCTGGCCGAGACCCCGGCGCAGGAGGAGACGGCCCGCGCCGTGCTGGCCGAGGCGCAATCCGCCTGGGGCGCGCCCATCGTCACCGAGATCCGCCCGGCCGCCGAATTCTGGCCCGCGGAGCCCGAGCACCAGGACTACTACGCCCGCAACCCCTGGTCCGGCTATTGCCGCGCCGTGGTCGGGCCGAAGGTGGCCAAGTTCCGCAAATCCTTCGCCGACCGGCTGGCGGCCGCCTGATGGTCGAGCGCACCGACGCCGAATGGCGCGCCACGCTGGACCCCGAGGCGTATCGCGTCCTGCGCCGCCACGGCACCGAGCGCCCGGGTTCCTCGCCCCTGAACGGGGAGAAGCGGGCAGGGGTGTTCCGCTGCGCCGGCTGCGGCGCGCCGCTCTTCGAATCGGCCACCAAGTACGAGAGCGGCTCCGGCTGGCCCTCCTTCACCGCCGCCATCCCCGGCAGCACCGGCACGACGGAGGACCGCAGCCTGTTCATGCGGCGCACCGAATGCCATTGCGCGGCCTGCGGCGGCCATCTGGGCCATGTCTTCCCGGACGGCCCGGCGCCCACCGGCACCCGCTGGTGCATCAACGGCGCGGCGCTGCGCTTCGAACCGGATTGAAACCCGCGCCCATCCGGGCTTTTCTGCAAGCAACCCCCTGATGGGAAAGCCGGCCGGCCATGTGGCGTCTCCTTTGCGCGTTCCTGCTCCTCGGCGCCGTCCCGGCGCGGGCGGATCTGATCTTCGTCCTCAACTCGGGCGATGCCTCCATCTCCGTCATTGACGCCGCCACGCGCACGGAAATCCGCCGCCAGCCGGTGCTGCGCGAGGTCCACCACCTCGTCGTCACCCCCGACGGCCAGAGCCTCGTGGTGGGCGACAGCGGCGGCAACGAGCTGATCTTCCTCGATCCGCACACGGGCCAGGTGCAGCGGCGCGAGCGCATCTCCAACCCCTACCACCTGGAATACAGCCCCGATGGCCGCTACCTCGTCGTCGCCTCCCTGCGGCGGGACCAGGTGGACATCTACGACGCCGCGAGCCTCACCCTGCTCCAGCGCTTCCGCCAGCCCGACAAGCCCTCCCACGTCGCCTTCAGCCCGGACAGCCGCTGGGCCTATGTCACGCTCCAGGGCAATGGCCAGGTGGCGGCGGTGGACCTCGACGCCCGGCAGACCGCCTGGACCGTGCCGGTGGGCCCCGAGCCCGCGGGCATCATCTGGCACCGCGGCTTCCTGCTGGTCGGGCTGATGGGCCGCGACGAGTTCGTCGCGCTCGACCCCCGCACGCGCGAGGTCCGCACCGCCTTCCGCCTCGCCCGCGGCGCCCACACCGTCTTCCCCAGCCCCGATGGCCGCACCCTGTGGGCCACCTCGCGCGTGGACAGCCGGCTGGCCGAGGTGGACGCGACGACGCTGGAGGTGCGCCGCGTCTGGGACATCCCCGGCGGGCCGGACTGCATCGCCTTCGACAGCGAGGGCCGCCTCTACGCCACCCTGCGCTGGACGGCGCGCCTCCTCATCCTCGACCCCGCGACGGGCGAGCAGCAGCAGCTGCGCGTGGGCCGCTCGCCGCACGGCGTCTTCGTCATGCCGCGGCGGGAGGGGCTGAACGCCGCCTTCGCCTTCCAGGCGCCGGGCATGGCCAGCGGCACGCGGCCGATGCGCGAGCCGCCGCCGCGCGGCCTCGCCGCCCTGGCGCCGGACCCCGCGGC
>JBEQBS010000068.1:0-11844 GCA_041639675.1 Rubritepida sp.
TCCTGCACCGTCGGCACCTCGGGAAAGAAGGGCGTGCGCGTGGCGGTGGAGACGGCGATGATGCGCGCCCGCCCGGTGGCCATGTGCGGGGTGGCGCTGGCGGTGCTGGTCCAGCCCAGCGGCAGGTGGCCGGCCACCACGTCGGTCATCAACTGGCTGCCGGCGCGGTAGGCGACATCGGGCAGCTCCACCCCCAGGCGGCGGGCGAATTCCTGGCCGATGAAGGAGGAGAGCGCCTCCGTGCTGCCGGTGGAGAGCGCGCGCGGATTGGCGCGGGCATGGGCGCGCAGCCCCGCCACATCCGTGAAGGGCAGGGCGGCGGAGGCCGCCAGCACCATCGTGTTGCGCGCCAGCATCGCCACGGGCGCGAAGTCGCGCAGCGGGTCGAAGGGCATCTGCGCCATGACGTGCTTGTTCATCACATGCGTGCTGACCACGGCGCAGAGGGTGGTGCCATCCGGCTCGGCACGGGCCACGGCCTCGCTGCCCACCACCCCGGCGCCGCCGGCGCGGTTCTCCACCACGATGGGCTGGGCGCCCATGCCGGGGCGCAGCGCCTCGGCCAGGGCGCGGGCCAGGATGTCCGTGCCCCCGCCCGCGGCATAGGGCACGATGATGCGGATGGGCCGCTGCGCCTGGGCCTGCGCGAGGCCCGGCAGCAGGATGGGCGTGGCCAGCAGGGCGCGGCGTCGCATGGGCTTGGTTCCTCCGTCGCGCCATCCTTGCGCCGCGCGGCGGTGCTGCCAAGCTGGGGGCATGCGGGTTCAGGTGCTTGGCCTCGGATATGTCGGCCTGCCGGCGGCGGCGCTGCTGGCCGAGGCCGGGCACGCCGTGCGCGGGGTGGAGCCCGACGCGGCGCGGCGCGCCGCCATCGCGGAGGGGCGCTTCTTCGCGGAGGACGAGGGGCTGCGCGCCATCCTGCGCCGCGTGCCGCTGGAACTGGTGCCGACGCCCGGCCCGGCCGACGTGCACGTCATCGCCGTGCCGACCCCGCTGCGGGAGGACCGCACGCCCGAGCTGCGCTTCGTCCATGCCGCCGCGGAGTCGCTGCGGCCGGTGCTGGCCGATGGCGACCTGGTGCTGCTGGAAAGCACCGTGCCGGTCGGCACCACCGCCGCCCTGGCCGCGCTGCTGCCCGGCGCCGATGTGGCGCATGCGCCCGAGCGCGTGCTGCCGGGCGACATCCTGCGCGAGCTGCGCCGCAACCCGCGCATCGTCGGCGGTGCCACGCCGCGCGCCGCCGCCCGCGCGCGCGCCTTCTACGAATCCTTCGTGGATGGCGCGGTGACGGAGACGGATGCCGCCAGCGCCGAGATGGCGAAGCTGGTGGAGAACAGCTTCCGCGACGTGAACATCGCCTTCGCGAACGAGGTCGCGCTGATCGCAGCGAAGCATGGGCTGGACGCGCACCGCGTCATCGCCCTGGCCAACATGCACCCGCGCGTTGATGTGCTGCGGCCGGGCCCCGGCGTGGGCGGGCATTGCATCGCGCTCGACCCCTGGTTCCTGGCCCATGGCGCGGGCGACGCGGCGCGGCTGATCCCCGCCGCGCGGGCGGTGGATGCGGCCACCCGCGCACATTGGCTGGAAGCGGCCTCCGCGCTGTGCGCCGCCGGCAGGGGCGTTTCCTGCCTGGGCCTGGCCTACAAGGCCGATGTGGCCGACACGCGCGAAAGCCCGGCCTTGTGGATCGCCACCGAACTCACGCGCCGCCACCCCGGCCAAGTGCGCTGCGTCGAGCCGCTGCTGGACGCCTTGCCGGACGGGCTGGCCGCGTCCACGCTGGAGGCCGCGCTGGCGGGGGATGACGCGCTGCTGCTGCTGGTGGACCACGCCGACTTCCGCGCCGTGCCGCCGGAGCGCCGCCGCGGCAAGGTGGTGCTCGACCCCCGCGGCGCCTGGAGGGATGCATGAACGCCGAAAGCCACGCCGCCATCACCGCCTGCGTGCAGACCTACCTGGATGGGCTGCACGAGGGCGACCCGGAGAAGATCGCCGCCGCCTTCCACCCCTGCGCGCACCTGTATTCGGTGGACGAGGATGGCGGCGTGGCGGACCTGCCGCGCGTCGAGTGGCTGGAGCGGGTGCGCAACCGCCCATCGCCGGCCGCCACCGGGCTGGCGCGGCATGACCGCATCCTGGCGGTGGACCAGAACGGGCCGGATGCCGCCTGCGTGAAGCTGGAATGCGCCATCCCGCCGCGCTTCTTCACCGACTACCTGCTGCTGCTGCGCACGGCCGAGGGCTGGCGCATCGTGGCGAAATCCTTCCGCACCGAGATGACGTGAGGCCCACGTCGCGCGAGCTGGCGCGCCGAATCCTGGCGCTGGCCGCGCCGACCACCCTGCTGTCCGCCTTGCAGGTGGCGGCGCTGCTGGTGGAGACCTGGCTGGCCGCGCGCCAGGGCCGCGCCGCCCTGGCCGGCTGGGCGGTGGTGCTGCCCTTCGCCCTGCTGCTGGGGCAGATGAGCGCGGGCGCCATGGGCGGCGGCGTGGTCAGCGCCATCGCCCGCGCCCTGGGCGGCGGCAGGCCAGGGGAGGCGGCGCGGCTGGCGCTGCATGCCGTCATCATCGCCATGGGCTTCGCGCTGGGCTTCGTGCTGCTGCTGGCGGTCTGGGGCCGGCCGGTGCTGGCGGCCATCGGGGGCGCGGAGGCCGCGGCGGCCGGCGCGCCCTATGCCGCCTGGCTGTTCGGCGCCGGGGCGGTGCCGGCCTGGCTGGCGAATACGCTCGCCTCCATCCTGCGCGGCGGCGGCCGGCATGCGCTGGCGGCGCGGGTGCTGAATGGCTGCTGGCTGGCCTATCCGCCGCTGGGCTGGCTGCTGGCGGAGCCGCTGGGGCTGGGGCTGCCGGGGCTGGGCATGGCCTTCGCCGCCTGCTTCTGGGTGGGTGCGCTGGCGATGGGCTTCGTGGTGGCCTCCGGCGCCGCGGGCTTCCGCCCCGACCTGCGGGCGCGGCTGGAATGGGCGCTGTTCCGGCGCATCCTGGCCGTTGGCGCCGTGGCCTGCGCGCTGGCGGCGGTGGCGAACCTGGCCACCATCCTGGTCACGGCGCGGCTGGCGGCCTACGGCGCGGCGGCGGTGGCGGCCTATGGCGTCTCGGCGCGGCTGGAGTTCATGATGATCCCGCTGGCCTTCGGCGTCGGCTCGGCGCTGACGGCGCTGGTGGGGCGCGCGGTGGGGCAGGGCGACTGGGAGACGGCGCGCCGCACCGCCTGGGTGGGCGGCGGCATGGCCTTCGTGGCGTGCAGCGCGGTGGGGCTGCTGGTGGCGGCCTTTCCGCTGGGCTTCGCGCGGCTCTTCGCCTCGGACGAGGAGGTGGCGGGCATCGCCGCCCAGGCGCTGCGGATCATCGGCCCGGCCTTCGGCGGCTTCGGGCTGGGCATGGCGATGTACTTCGCCGCCATGGGCGCCGGGCGGATGGGCTGGCCGGTGGCGGCGGGGCTGGCGCGGCTGGGCCTCGCGGTGGGCGGCGGATGGCTGCTGGCCGATGCGCTGGGCTGGGGCATGCCGGGGCAGTTCCTGGCGGTGGCGCTGGGCATCACCGCCTATGGGGCGCTGGCGGCATCGGCCGTGCGGCCGGGGGTGTGGCGGTAGGTCAGGGGGCCGGCGGCGGTTCGCCCTGGATGGGTTCGGCGCCCATGCCGCGCAGCATCCCGGTGATGGCCGCCGCGGCCTGCGCCACCGCCGCGGCATCCGTGCCCTTGGCCACCAGCGCCACGCCGCCGCCGCTGAAGCCCCCCGGCCCATGGCTGCGGTAGAAGGGGTAGGAGCCGATGTCGAGCGCGGGGAAGCGCGCCTGCACCGCCTCCAGCGCCTGGGCGATGGTGCCCTCGAAGACGCCCAGCGCATGCACGGTGGCGGAGGTGACGGGGATGCCGCGCGTCAGCGTCGGCGCCACCGCCTCGAACATCGCCTGCATGATGCGCGGCACGCCGGCCATCACGTGCACGTTGCCCATGGTGAAGCCCGGCGCGGAGGTCATCGCCGTCTCGATCGGCGTGGCGCCCTCCGGCAGGGTGGCCATGCGCAGGCGGGCGGCGTTGAACTCCACCGGCGGGTCGCGGCGGGCGTAGTCGGCGGCCATCTTGGCGCGCGACGGCTCATGCACCACCCAGGGCACGCCGAAGGCGGCGGCGACGCATTCGCTGGTGATGTCGTCATGCGTCGGCCCGATGCCGCCGGTGGTGAAGACGCAGGTGAAGCGCGCCCGCACCTCGTTCAGCGTGGCGATGATGGTGTCGCGCACGTCGGGGATCACGCGCGCCTCGCGCAGCGGGATGCCCAGCTCGCCCAGGCGCTGGGCCAGGAATTGCAGGTTGGCGTCCTTCGTGCGGCCCGAGAGCACCTCGTTGCCGATGATGAGCAGGCAGGCGGTCGGGTTCATGGATGCCTCACAGATAGTCGCGCAGCAGCGCGACGAGGGGGATGTCGGCGGCGGGCATCGGGTAGTCGCCCATCCGCGCGGGCAGGACCCAGGCCAGCTCCTGCCCCTCCTTCGGCTGCGGCCGGCCTTCCCACTTGCGGCAGACGAAGAGCGGCATCAGCAGGTGGAAGCGCTCGTAGGAATGGGAGGCGAAGAAGAGCGGCGCCAGGCAGGAGTGCCAGGTCCCGATGCCCAGCTCCTCGCGCAGCTCGCGGATCAGCGCGGCCTCCGGCGTCTCGCCCTCCATCAGCTTGCCGCCGGGGAATTCCCACAGCCCGGCCATGGGCTTGCCGGGCGGGCGGCGGGCCAGCAGCACGCGCCCCTCATGGTCCACCAGGGCGCAGGCGGCGACGAGCAGGATGGGCTTCGCGGCGGGCGGCGGCGGCGCCTGGCGTTCGAAGTAGCGCACCGGCATGGCGCGGTTGCGCGACAGGAAGGGCTCCTGACCCTCGCCGGCCTCGGCGAAGCCCAGCGCGCGCAGCACCTTCTGCGAGGCGTGGTTGTCCGCCAGGGCCGAGGCGCGGAAGCCTTGCATGCCGTGCTCGCGCGCCGCCCAGTCCAGCAGGGCGCCCGCGGCCTCGCGCGCGATGCCCTGGCCCCAGAAGCGGCGGCCGACCCAGTAGCCGATCTCCGGCCACGCGCCGGCCTTCCGCGTCAGGCCGACGCAGCCCACCAGCGCGTCCTCCAGCGTGATGGCCAGGTGCCAGGCATCGCCGGCGGCGTGCTGGCGATGGGTGGATTCGATCCACTCCTCGGCCAGCTCCTCGCGGTAGGGGAAGGGCACGCGGGCCAGGTTGCCGGCCACCGAGTAGTCGTTCACCAGCCGCGTCATCGCCGCCGCGTCGCCGCGCCGCAGCGGGCGCAGGACGAGGCGCTCGGTGCGCAGCGCGAGGTCAGCTGCGGTAGCTGCCATTGATGTCCACGTAGCCATGCGTCAGGTCGCAGGTCCAGGCGGTGGCCTTGCCGCGGCCCAGGCCGATATCCACGGCGATCTCCACCTCGCGGCCCTTCATGTGCGCCGCGACCGGGGCCTCGTCATAGCCCTCCACCGCCGCGCCGCGCTCGGCGATGCGCACGCCGCCCATGGAGACGGCGAGCAGGTCGCGGTCCGCGGGCTCGCCCGCCTTGCCGACTGCCATCACGACGCGGCCCCAATTGGCGTCCTCGCCCGCCACCGCGGTCTTCACCAGCGGCGAATTGGCGATGGACATGGCGATGCGGTGGGCGGATTTCGCGCTGACGGCGCCGGTGACGTTCACCGTGATGAGCTTCTGCGCGCCCTCGCCGTCGCGGGCCACCATCAGCGCGAGGTCGTGCAGCACCTCCTCCAGCGCGCGGCGGAAGTCGCGCAGCAGCGTCGCCGCGCCCTCGGCCGGCACGCGCGGATGCTTCGCCTGGCCGGTGGCGAAGAGCAGCACGGTGTCGGAGGTGGAGGTGTCGCTGTCCACCGTGACGCAGTTGAAGGACCGGTCGCAGCCCTTCCGCAGCATGGCCTGCAGCAGGGGCGCGGGGATCTTCGCGTCGGTGGCGATGAAGGAGAGCATGGTCGCCATGTCGGGCGCGATCATGCCGCTGCCCTTGGCGATGCCGCAGATCGTCACCTCCGCATCGCCGATGCGCGCCGTGCGGGTGGCGCCCTTGGGGAAGGTGTCCGTGGTCATGATGGCGCGCGCGGCGGCGGCCCAGGCATCGGCGGCCAGCCCCTCGGCCGCCCTGGGCAGCGCGGCCAGCAGACGTTCGGTCGGCAGGCGCTCGCCGATGGTGCCGGTGGAGGCGAGGAAGACCTCCTTCGGCCTGCAGCCCAGCAGGGCGGCGGTATCCTTCGCCGTGCGCTCGCAGGTCTCGCGCCCGGCCTTGCCGGTGAAGACGTTGCTGTTGCCGGCATTCACCACCAGGGCGCGGGCCTTGCCGGCGGGAAGCGCCGCGCGGCACCAGTCCACCGGGGCGCCGGGGCACTTGTTGCGGGTGAAGACCCCCGCGACCGTGGTGCCGGGCGCGAGGCGGAACAGCGTCATGTCCTCCCGCCCCTTGTAGCGGATGCCGGCGGCGACCGAGGCGATCTCGACCCCCGCGACGGGGGGCATCGCCGGCAGGGGCAGGGCGAGGGGGGAAACGGGGTGCGCCATCAGCCCAGCGCCTTGCCAAGCGCGGCCATCAGCGTGGCCACGGCCTTGCGGGTGGGTTCGTCCGTGATGGCGCCGGCATCGTCGAAGCGCGAGCCGGCGGCCTGCACGAAGACGCCGGGCGGCGGCAGCACCGTGGCGCCCAGCAGGTAGAAGACCTGGCGCAGGTGGGCCTGGGCGTTCACCGTGCCGCCGGGGCCGGGGGTGGCGCCCATCAGCGCCACCGGCTTGCCGGCGAAGGGCTGGGTGCCGTCCGGCTTGCGGGACAGCCAGTCAATGGCATTCTTCAGCCCGCCGGGGATGGACCAGTTGTATTCCGGCGTGGCGATGAGGACGCCCTGCGCCGCCATGGCCTGGGCGCGCAGCGCGGCCACCGGGGCGGGCATGCCCTGCGCCTCCAGGTCCTCGTCATAGAGCGGCAGGTCGCGCCAGTCGGCCACCTCCGCCTCCACGCCCGGCGGCAGCAGGGCGATGGCGGCGTGCAGCAGCCTGCGGTTGAGCGAGCCCGCGCGCAGCGAGCCGCAGAGGGCCAGGACCTTGGGCATTCACTTACCTCCGTTGCGGGGCGGGCGGCTCGGCCTGGACGCCGGCCGGGCCAGCGGGGATGGCGGGCGCCTCCACGGTCTCGATGCGGGCGGCGGCGCGCAGGCGGGCGATGGTGGCCTGCACCTCCTCCTCGATCATCGCCTGGCGCAGCGCCTCCTTGCTGTCCTCGAAGCCGGGGCCTTGGCCGGTGCGCTTCTCCTCCACGCGGATGACGTGCCAGCCGAACTGCGTGCGCACCGGGTTGGGCGTCATCTGGCCGGGGTTCAGCGCGAAGGCGGCATTGGCGAAGTCGGGCACCATGTCGCCGCGGCGGAAGAAGCCCAGGTCGCCGCCATTGCTGCGGCCGGCGGGGTCGGTGGAGCGGCGGCGGGCCACCTCGTCGAAGGCGGCGCCGCGCTGGATTTCCGCGATGATGGCGCGCGCCTCGGCCTCCTCGCGCACCAGGATGTGGCGGGCGCGCACCTCCTCCTCGGCCGGGCGGGTGGCGCGGTCGCGCTCGAAGCGGGCGCGCAGGGCGTCGTCGGTCAGCTTCGGCAGGATTTCCCGGCGCAGCAGGGCGTCGCGCAGCTCGTTCTCCTCGAACTGCGCCACGCGGCGGCGCAGCTCGGCGTCGCGCTCCAGCCCGGCGCGGCGGGCGGCGGCGACCATCACGCGGTCGGTCACGGCGCGGTCCACCAGCTGCGCGAAGACCTGGGGCGGCAGCATGGCGCGCAGCGTGGCAGGCGGCACGGCGCGCAGTTCGGCCGGCAGGGCCTCGGCGGCGCTGGCCATCACCTCCTCCAGCCGGATCTCGGCGCCGTCCACCCGGGCCAGCACCGGGTTGGCCTCGGTGGCGGCGGCGGCGGCGGGCGGGGCGGCCGGCGGGGTCTGCGCCAGGGCGGGCAGGGCGGTGGCGGCCAGCAGCAGGGCGGCGAGGGGGAGGCGCGTCATGGCGTGGGGCATATCCGGGGCTTCGGGGTGGGACAATGGCAGCGGCTTGCCGATCACGGAACCCCCGGCCCGCGCCCGCGTTGACCCGCGGCCCCCCAGCGCCTACCTGTCCCGTTGGCCCTGGCGCCCCCGTTCTCGCGGCGCCCCGGAGAGATTCCCCGCCCCATGTTCGCCCGCCTCGCCCGCGCCATCTTCGGCTCCTCCAACGACCGCGCGCTGAAGCGCCACGAGAAGCGGGTGCCCGCCATCGCCGCCTGGGAGGACCGGCTGCGTGCGCTGGACGACGACGCCCTGCGCGGCAAGACCGCCGAGTTCCGCGCCCGGCTGGAGGCCGGCGAGACGCTGGACGACCTGCTGGAGGAAGCCTTCGCCACGGTGCGCGAGGCCGCGCGCCGCGTCATCGGCCTGCGCCACTTCGACGTGCAGATGATCGGCGGCATGGTGCTGCATGAGGGGCGCATCGCCGAGATGAAGACCGGCGAGGGCAAGACGCTGGTCGCCACCCTGCCCGTGTACCTGAACGCCCTGCCGGCCAAGGGCGTGCATGTGGTGACGGTGAACGACTACCTGGCCCGGCGCGACAGCGAGTGGATGGGCCAGGTCTACGGCTTCCTGGGCCTGTCCACCGGCGTGATCGTCCATGGGCTGACCGACGAGGAGCGCCGCGCGGCCTATGCCTGCGACATCACCTACGGCACCAACAACGAGTTCGGCTTCGACTACCTGCGCGACAACATGAAGTACCGGCTGGACGAGATGGTCCAGCGCCCCTTCGCCTACGCCATCGTGGACGAGGTGGATTCGATCCTGGTGGACGAGGCGCGCACGCCGCTCATCATCTCCGGCCCCACCGACGACACCTCCGACCTGTATCGCCGCGTGGATGCGGTGATGCTGGACTTCGTGACGGACGAGGCGCGCTTCGAGAAGGACGAGAAGCAGCGCACCGTGGCGATGACGGAGAAGGGCGGGGAGGACATCGAGCGCCTGCTGCGCGAGTTCGGCGTGCTGGAGGAGGGCAACCTCTACGATCCGCAGAACGTCTCCGTCGTGCACCACGTGAACCAGAGCCTGCGCGCCCACGTGCTGTTCCGCCGCGATGTGGAATACGTGGTGCGCGACGACAAGATCGTCATCATTGACGAGTTCACCGGCCGCATGATGGAGGGCCGCCGCTACAGCGACGGGCTGCACCAGGCGCTGGAGGCGAAGGAGGGCGTGACCGTCCAGCCGGAGAACCAGACGCTGGCCTCCATCACCTTCCAGAACTACTTCCGCCTGTATCCGAAGCTGGCCGGCATGACCGGCACGGCGGCCACCGAGGCCGACGAGTTCGCCGAGATCTACAAGCTGGAGGTGGTGGAGATCCCCACCAACGTGCCGGTGGCGCGCGTGGACGAGGACGACCAGGTCTATCGCACCGCGATGGAGAAGTACGAGGCGGTGATCGCGCTGGTGGCCGAGTGCCGGGAGCGCGGGCAGCCCTGCCTGGTCGGCACCACCAGCATCGAGAAGAGCGAGGTGCTGAGCGAGCTGCTGAAGCGCAAGGGCGTGCCGCACAGCGTGCTGAACGCGCGCTACCACGAGCAGGAGGCGAGCATCGTCGCGCAGGCGGGCCGGCCGGGCGCGGTGACGATCGCCACCAACATGGCCGGGCGCGGCACCGACATCAAGCTGGGCGGCAACGCCGAGATGCTGGCCCGCGCCGAGGCCGGGGACGGCCCGGACTACGAGGCGGTGCTGGCGCGCCACAAGGCGGAGGTGGCCCAGGCGCAGGAGGTGGTGAAGGCCGCCGGCGGCCTCTTCGTGATCGGCACCGAGCGCCACGAATCGCGCCGCATTGACAACCAGCTGCGCGGCCGCTCCGGCCGCCAGGGCGACCCCGGCAACAGCCGCTTCTTCCTGAGCCTGGAGGATGACCTGATGCGCATCTTCGGCAGCGACCGCATGGGCGGGATGCTGACGAAGCTGGGGCTGAAGGAAGGCGAGGCCATCATCCACCCCTGGATCAACAAGGCGCTGGAGAAGGCGCAGAAGAAGGTGGAGGCGCGCAACTTCGACACG
Organism: Rubritepida sp.; assembly: GCA_041639675.1. Lineage (GTDB taxonomy): Bacteria > Pseudomonadota > Alphaproteobacteria > Acetobacterales > Acetobacteraceae > Roseococcus. The sequence continues at coordinate 10,088 of JBEQBS010000068.1, forward strand.
CGCAAGAACCTGCTGAAGTACGATGACGTGATGAACGACCAGCGGCGCGAGGTGTACAGCCAGCGCCGCCTGTTCATGGAGGCCACCGACCTCTCCGAGACGGTGGAGGATTTCCGCCGCGAGACCATCGAGGGCATGGTGGCCCAGGCCATCCCCGAGAACGCCTATCCCGAGCAGTGGGACCTGCCGAGCCTGGAGAAGCGGGTGCGCGAGGAGCTGGGCCTCGACCTGCCGGTGGAGGCCTGGGGCAAGGAGGAGGGCATAGACGACGAGGCCATCCGCGAGCGCATCATGCAGGCCGCCGACCAGGTGGCGGCGGCGAAGGCGGCGAACCTCGGCCCCGACTTCATGCGCATGGTGGAGAAGTCCATCCTGCTGCAGATCTTCGACCAGGTGTGGAAGGAGCACCTGCTCCAGCTCGACCACCTGCGCCAGGGCATCGGCCTGCGCGCCTATGGCCAGCGCGACCCGCTGAACGAGTACAAGCGCGAGGCCTTCGCGCTGTTCAACACCATGCTGGGCGAGCTGCGCGAGCGCACGACGGGGCTGCTGCTGCGGCTGGAGTTCACCGCCGGCCAGCCCCTGCCGGAGCCCGAGCCGGTGCGCGTGACCGACATGCGCCACGAATCGCCCGAGGCGCCCTTCGAACCGGCGCCGATGGACTACGGCGCCGCGGTGGCGGCGGCCGAGCCGCGCATCGCCGCGGGGGTGGATGCCGCCGCCCCCGCCACCTGGGGCGCGACGCCGCGCAACGCGCCCTGCCCCTGCGGCTCGGGCAAGAAGTACAAGCACTGCCACGGCCGCGGCTGAGGGTATGCGCACCGCCATCCTGCTGACCGGCTTCCTCCGGCAGAAGGAGGCGACGCGGGAGGTGATCCTGGACAAGCTGGTGCGCGCCTTCGACGCGCGCCTCTTCGTCGCGAGCTGGGACATCGCCGACATCGCCAAGGGCGATTCCGTCACCAATGCCGGCGAGCGACTGGACCCGACGCCGCAGACGGCGGCGGAGATCGCCGCCTTCTACGGCGATTGCGTGGCCGATGTCTCGCTGCGCTGCTGGTCGCTCTTCGCGCGCGAGGACCACGCGCTGCGCCCGCTGGACCGGCCGGGCGACGTGTTCCGCATCAACCCGCGCGCCGCCGCCCACGGCATCGGCTGGAGCGCGCGGCTCTTCGCGCAGTGGCTGATTGTGCGCGACGGGCTGCGGATGATCGCCGAATACGAGGCCCGCACGGGCGAGCGCTTCGACCTCATCTGCCGCGCCCGCACCGACTTCGTGCCCGAGGACGGCGTGCCGGACTGGCCCAGGGACCGCGTGCTGACCAGCGCCTGGCCCTTCTTCATGGGCCCGGCCTTCAACTGGACGCCGGACTTCTTCCTGTTCGGCCCGGCGGCGGAGATGCAGAAGTTCCAGCGCCTGTGCCTGTCCCTGCGCGCCCTCTACGAGCGGCAGAACGTGGATGTCGCCAATGCCGAGGCGGTGCTGAGCGCCTTCATCCAGCGCGAGGACATCCCCGTGCACCCGATGGAATTCTGGCTGCGCCGCTACCCGCCGGAGGGCTGACGCGCCCTCACCACCGCAGCAGCGCCACGCCGGCGCCGCGCAGCGCGGCGCAGAGGCACAGCAGCGCCGGCATGGCCCGGTAGGCCGCCAGCGGCGGCGCCAGCCCGTTCAGCATCGCCAGCGCCACGCCGCGCCGCCCGTGCTGGGCCGCGGCGGCGGCGCGCAGCAGGGCCGATTCGCCTGGGTGCAGCCG
>JBEQBS010000069.1:0-11672 GCA_041639675.1 Rubritepida sp.
CTCCCGCCCGCGGCCCAGCAGGGGGGATTCGCCGGCGGGCGCGGTGCGGGGCAGCGCCTCGGCGGCCAGCAGGCGGTGCAGCGCCAGGGGCTCCCGCCGGCCCTTCAGCGCCACCGGGCCCAGCGGCTCGGCCGTCACGGCGGTCCCGGCCAGGGCGCGGGTATCTCCGCTGATCCAGGCCTCGCCCGGGGCGGCGGCGGCCTGGATGCGCGCGGCCAGGTGCGCCACGCTGCCCGTGGCGTCCAGCGCGCGCAGGTTGCCCGACTGCACGGCATGCACGATCACGTCGCCCGAATGCACGCCCACGCGCAGCCGCAGCGCCGGGAAGCGGGCGGCGACATCGGCCAGCATGGCGCGGGCGGCGATGCAGGCGGCCAGGGCGTGGTCCTCCTGGCTGCGGGGGGCGCCGAACAGCGCCATCACCCCATCGCCCATCACCCGGTTGATGGTGCCCCCGGTGGCGAGGATGGCGGCGCCCATCGCCTCCAGCGCGCCGCGCAGCAGGTCCAGCGCCTCGTCGCCCTCCGCCTCCTCGACCAGCGCGGTGGAATCCACGATGTCGGCGAACAGGATGGTGGCGAGCTTGTTCTCGTCCTCGACCTCGTGAAACCCAGACATGTCGGCTGCCCCCAGCGCGTGGATTCAGCGCATGGGCTTGCCCGCGTGGCAAGGGGGGTTCCCGGCTTGCGCGGGGCCGGGGCAGGGCAAACATCCCGTGGCATGCCCAAGCCGGCCCTGCTGCTGTTCCTGCTCCTCTTCCTGCTGCCCGTCGCGCTCTCCGCCCTGCTGCACCAGCGGCGGGGCATCGGCGCCGCCTGGCCGGTGGCGGACCGCTCCTCCGCCGGGCTGCTGCCGGACCCCGCGGCGCATCCGGGCGCCATGGTGCGGGTGCTGGCGGCGCCCACCGTCTCCTGGCGGGGCGCGGTGGCGCTGCATTGCTGGATCGTGCTGAAGGAGGAGGGCGCGCCGCGCTTCCGCGGCTACGACTACACCGCCTGGGGCGAGCCGATCCGCCAGGATGGCTTCGCGCCCGATGGCCGCTGGTTCGGCCGCGCGCCGGAGGTGGTCTTCGCCGCCGATGGCGCGGCGGCGGCCGCGATGATCCCGCGCATGCAGGCCGCCGTCGCGCAATACCGCTGGCGCGAGCGCGGGCATTACCGCGCCTGGCCCGGCCCCAACAGCAACACCTTCGTGCAGGCCGTGCTGGATGCGGTGCCGGAGGCGCATGCGGTGCTGCCGCCCAACGCCATCGGCAAGGACTTCCCGCATGACGGGCGCTGGCTGCGCCCCACCGCCTCGCGCACCGGCATCCGCCTGTCCCTGGGGGGCGTGCTGGGCGTCACGCTGGGCTGGGTGGAGGGGCTGGAGGTGAACATCCTGGGCGCCGTGGCCGGGCTGGACTGGCGGCGCCCGGCGCTGAAGCTGCCCGGGCTGGGGCGGATCGGCATGGCGGCGTAGGGCCGCGGCCAGGATAGGGCGGCATGGGCGCCACGCGCCTGGGACATGGCCCGTAACCCTTTCGGCGCTTCCGGGACGATTCGCGTGATTTTTCCGCGCGGCACGGGGGGCATGCGGCGATGCTTTCCGGCGGCCCCGGGGGCTTTCGCGAAAAATCTTCGCCCCGCGCCGCGAAGGCGCTTGCATCCGCCGGCCGCCGCGCGTATCTGCCCCTCACAAGACGCAGTACGCACGTGCCTCTAGGCCCCAGGCCCCCGGGGCCGCCGACTTTCAGGCGGCTCACGCGGCGCAAGGTTTACGCAACGACGTCAAGCGTTCTGGCAACCCCGTCCCGCAAGGGCCGGTTTTCTTCTGGTCGCTGGTTCGTTCGACCGTTTCGTCAATCTGGGGCCGCCCCGATGGGGTTGGTTCCACATGCTTGTGGAAGGTGGTGCGATGACCCCGAAGGTCGCTCGCTATCTCGCGGACATGCAGCCGGCGACGCCGTGCCTGGTGCTGGACGTTGACCGCGTCGAGGCCAATTACCGCCGGCTGAAGGCCGCGCTGCCGCAGGCGCGCGTGTATTACGCCGTGAAGGCCAATCCCGCCGCGCCGATCCTGTCCCGCCTCACCGGGCTGGGCTCCTTCTTCGACGCCGCCTCCTGGCAGGAGGTGCGGATGTGCCTGGAGGCGGGCGCGGAGGGCGCGCGCATCTCCTACGGCAACACCATCAAGAAGGAGCGCGACATCGCCGCCGCCTTCGCCGCGGGCGTGCGCATGTTCGCCTTCGACAGCGAGGCGGAGCTGGAGAAGCTGGCCCGCGCCGCCCCCGGCGCGCAGGTCTATTGCCGCATCCTGGTCGGCAATGACGGCGCCGAATGGCCGCTCTCGCGCAAGTTCGGTTGCGAGGCCGAGATGGCGCGCGCGCTGATGATCCGCGCCGCCGGGCTGGGCCTCGACCCCTTCGGGCTGAGCTTCCATGTCGGCTCCCAGCAGGTGAACCCGGCCGCCTACGAGGCCGCGATCGCCAAGGTCGCCATGCTCTTCACCGACCTTGCGGAGGCGGGGGTGAAGGTGCGCATGGTCAATCTCGGCGGCGGCTACCCGGTGCGCTACAAGAGCGAGGTGCCGGAGATCGAGGATGTCTGCGGCGCGATCATGGGCGCGATGGCGGCGCATTTCGGCAACGCCCTGCCCGAGATCGTGGTGGAGCCCGGCCGCTTCCTGGTGGCCGATGCCGGCGTGGTGCGCTCGGAGGTCGTGCTCGTCTCCCGCAAGGGCGAGGACGACCCGGTGCGCTGGGTCTACCTGGACATCGGCCGCTTCGGCGGGCTGGCGGAGACGGAGGGCGAGGCGATCAAGTACGCGCTGCGCACCCCGCATGACGGCACGCCCGAAGGCCCCGTGACCATCGCCGGCCCGACCTGCGACAGCACGGACACGCTGTATGAGCGCAGCAACTACCGCCTGCCGCTGGCCCTGGCCGATGGCGACGCGGTGGAGCTGCTGGCGACGGGTGCCTATGTCACCACCTATGCCAGCCAGAAGTTCAACGGCTTCGAGCCGCTGGCCGAGCACTACATCTGAACGGGAGGCCCGGCGTTTCGTGCGCCGGGCTTTTCCTTTTCAATGCAGCCACAACCGGATAGCATCCGGCGATGGACGAGATTGACCGGAAAATCCTTCTCGCGGTGCAGCAGGATGGCGCCGCCGGCCTGGCCGAGATCGCCCGGGCCGCCGGCCTGTCCGTCTCCGCCACCGCCGAGCGCCAGAAACGGCTGGAGGAGCGCGGGCTGATCCGCGGCTGGCATGCCGCGCTGGACCCCGCCCTGGTCGGCGTGCCGCTGCTGGCCTTCCTGCGCCTGGACATCCGCCCCGGCGAGGAGGATGCCGCCTTCCGCGACGCGGTATCCGGGCTGGAGGAGGTGCTGGAATGCCACCAGCTCACCGGCGAATGGACCTACCTGGTGAAGCTGCGCGTGCCGCACATCGCCGCGCTGGATGCGTTGGTGGCGGCCGCCTTCCGCCCGCTGCCGGGGCTGGAGCGCCTGTCGGTGGAGATCGCGCTGGCCTCGGTGAAGGAAACCGCGCTGCTGCCGGTGCCGCCGGTGCCGGAGGAGGAGGAGTAGCCCTTCCATCGCGGCAGGCATTCATTACATGTCGTCCATGAAAACGTCGGTCCTGCTTGCCTTTCCCTTATCCCTTGCGGCCCTGCCGGCCGCCGCGCAGGCGCCGCAATGGCGCATCGAGCTGGAGGCCGGGGCCAGCTTCACCCGGCTGAACGAGGTCCGCATCCCCTCGCGCACCGGCACCGAGTTCGACCTGGCGCGGCTCCAGGGCAGCCCGGCCTCGCCGCTGATCCGGGCCGGGGTGGAATGGGACCCCTGGCGGCGTCACGGCTTCCGCGTGCTGTACCAGTACCTCCGCACCGAGGGCACGGGCACGCTGCCCGGCGCCACCGCCTTCGCCGGGCAGGCCTATGCGCCCGGCGCCGCCACCACCGGCAGCTATCGCTTCGACACCTGGCGCGCGACGTATCGCTACACCCTGGTGGACACGCCGGAGTTCCGCCTGCGCCTCGGCGCCACGCTGCTGCTGCGCGATGCCGAGATCCGGCTGCGCCAGGGCGGCGTCACCTCGCGCGACAGCGATGTGGGGGTGGTGCCGCTGCTGCATGCCTCCTTCGACTGGCGCTTCGCCCCGGCCTGGACGCTGCGGGGCGAGGTGGACGCGCTGGGCGCCTCGCAGGGCCGGGCCATTGACGCCGGGCTGCGGGTGGCGCGCGACCTGGCGCCTGGCTGGGAGGCCAGCCTGGGCTGGCGCATGCTGGATGGCGGGGTGGACAACAGCAGCGTCCGCAACTTCGCCCGCTTCCATGGCGTGACGCTGGGCGCGGCCTACCGCTTCTGAACGGGGGTGGCCCCGGCGGGCGGTGGATGCGGACGTCACCCGCCGGGGCCGCGCGAAGGGGGAAGTAGGGGGAACCCTTCGCGTGCCCTCTTGTGCCCTCCGGTGCGGCGCCGGGCCATTCGGCGCTTCCGTTCGGCCCCATCGCCGCCGCCGATCCTGCCTTGAAGGCTGGTGCAGTTCGCGCTATGTTCCAGACATGGCCAAGGATCGCGCGCGCTATGTCTGCCAGGGCTGCGGGGCCGTGCATCCCAAGTGGCAGGGCCGCTGCGATGGCTGCGGCGAATGGAACACCCTGGTCGAGGAAGCGGCGCCGGCCGCGCCCGGCCCGGCCGGGCGGCTGGGGCGCGGCAAGGGGCTGGAATTCGTCGGGCTGAAGGGGCAGGGGGCGCCGCCGCCGCGCCACGTCACCGGCATGGCGGAGCTGGACCGCGTGCTGGGCGGCGGCTTCGTGCCCGGTTCCGCCGTGCTGGTGGGCGGCGACCCCGGCATCGGCAAGAGCACCATCCTGCTGCAGGCCGCCGCGCGCATGGCCCAGGCGGGCAAGCGCGTCCTCTACATCTCGGGCGAGGAGGCGGTGGAGCAGGTGCGGCTGCGCGCCCGCCGCCTGGGGCTGACCGAGGCGCCGATGGCGCTGGCCAATGCCACCGCCCTGCGCGACATCACCGCGAGCCTGGAGGCCGAGCGCGACGCCGCGCTGGTGGTGATAGACAGCATCCAGACCATGTGGCTGGACGCGCTGGATTCCGCGCCCGGCACCGTGGCCCAGGTGCGCGCCTGCGCGGCGGAGCTGATCCGCACCGCCAAGGCGCGCGGCTTCGCCCTGGTGCTGGTGGGCCACGTGACCAAGGAAGGCACGCTGGCCGGCCCGCGCGTGCTGGAGCACATGGTGGACGCCACCCTGTATTTCGAGGGCGACCGCGGCCACCAGTTCCGCATCCTGCGCGCGGTGAAGAACCGCTTCGGCGCCACCGACGAGATCGGCGTCTTCGAGATGACGGAGGGCGGGCTGGTCGAGGTCGCCAACCCCTCCGCCCTGTTCCTGGCGGAGCGGCGGGGCAACATCTCCGGCTCCGCCGTCTTCGCGGGGCTGGAGGGCACGCGGCCGGTGCTGGTGGAGGTGCAGGCGCTGCTGGCGCCCTCGGCCGGCGGCAGCCCGCGCCGGCAGGTGGTGGGCTGGGATGGCGGGCGGCTGTCCATGCTGCTGGCGGTGCTGGAAAGCCGCTGCGGCCTGACCTTCGCCCAGGCCGATGTCTACCTGAACATCGCCGGCGGGCTGCGCATCAACGAGCCCGCGGCCGACCTGGCGGTGGCCGCCGCCCTGGTGAGCGCGATGACCGACCGCCCGACGGCGCCGGACAGCGTGTATTTCGGCGAGGTGGGGCTTTCGGGCGAGGTGCGGCAGGTGGCGCAGGCGGAATCGCGGCTGCGGGAGGCGCGCAAGCTGGGCTTCGGCGCCGCGGTGCTGCCGCGCCGGGTGGCGCGCGGCCAGAAGCCGCCGGCGCCGATCGAGGGGCTGAGCCTGGACGAGATCGGCCACCTGGCGGATCTGGTGGCGCCCTTCGCGGCGCAGACGGTGAAGCGGAAGGAGAAGGCCGGTCAGCCGGCCTTGCCGCGCGCGACCATGTAGGCGCGCAGCACGGCGTTCATCCGCGTCTGGTAGCCCTTGCCGCCGCTGCGGAAGAACTCCACCACGTCGGGGTCCAGGCGCAGGGAGAGCAGCGTCTTCGGACCAGGCGTGACGGGGATGGCGTCCTTCCACCAATGCTTCGGCAGGTCGGCCTCGCCGGGGTCGGAGGCGATGGCGGCTTCGAGTTCGGCTTCGGTGATGGCGGCTGCTGCGTCGAGGTCGGACTTGAGGCCGTCGCGCGCGTGGCGCGCCCGGAGCTCATCCCGGGAAAAGCGCCTGATGCCGGTATCGCTCATCGTCACGTGCCCTCCTCAGGGATATGCAACGCACCACCTCGCCCCGCATCGTGAAGACCAGCGCGACATGCAGGTGGCCGATCAGCCCGATCGCCCGCTGTCGCCGCTCGCCCGCCACGGGACGCGCCTCTTCCAGCAGGCAGGGGCCTTCGAAGATCAACCATGCGTCCTCGAAGTCGAGCTTGTGCTTCTCGCGGTTGGCGAGGCGCTTGGCCTCGTGCCACTCGAAATCCATCGTGCAAAGGCTCCTCGCATCATTGCTTTCTTGCGCATCGAGGCTCCTCCCAAATTGTCTTGTTTCGACAAATGTAGCTACATCATTGCTGGATGCAAGAGTGGGGTCGGCATTGCGCCCTTCAACCCCACCCCATTCCCCCCTAAACCCTCCCCCATCCCCCGCAGCGCAGCATGGAGTCGCGCGCCGATGACCTGGGTTGATGGCGTCCTGCTGCTGGTGATGGTGCTTTCCGCCATCCTCGCCTTCATGCGCGGCTTCGTGCGCGAGGTGCTGGGCATCGGCGCCTGGATCGGCGCCGCCTTTGCCGGCTTCGCCTTCCGCGGCCTGGTCCGCCCCTTCCTGGACGAGGTGGTCCAGGCGGACTGGCTGGCCGATGGCCTCTCGGTCGCCGCCATCTTCCTGCTGGTGCTCATCCTGCTCAAGCTCGCGATCCACGTGCTGGCCGGGACCATCCAGGCCAGCCCGCTGGGCGGCATAGACCGTTCGCTGGGCGCGGTCTTCGGGCTGGTGCGCGGCTTCTTCATCGCCATATTGGCCTATGCGCTGGCCGGGCTGCTCGAGCCCGAAACGGCGCAATGGCCGGCCCCGGTGCGCGAAGCCAGGAGCCTGCCGCATGCCGCCGATGGCGCGCGCTGGGTTGTGGGCCTCCTGCCGGAGGAGTATCGCCCGCGCATCGCCGCCCCGCCCGAGCGCCGCGTGCCCACGCAGGAGGACCTGCTGCGCCCGCCCGCCCGGAACCGATACTGAGGGTCCCGCACACCATGTCCCTGCCGCTGAACGACGACGACAAGTTCCATGAGGAATGCGGCGTCATGGGCATCTGGCGCGGCAAGGACGCCGCCGCCCTGGCCGCGCTCGGCCTGCACGCGCTGCAGCACCGCGGCCAGGAGGCCTCGGGCATCGTCACGCTGGATGAGGCCGGGGCCTTTCACGCCCACAAGGGGCTGGGCCTGGTGGGCGACATCTTCGGCGATGCCAAGGTGATGAACAGCCTGCCCGGCAGCGCCGCCGTGGGCCACAACCGCTACGCCACCACCGGCGAGACGGCGATCCGCAACGTGCAGCCGCTCTTCGCCGAGTTCGAGTTCGGCGGCTTCGCGGTGGCGCACAACGGCAACCTCACCAACGCAGCCCAGCTGCGCCGCGCCCTGGTCCGCCGCGGCTGCCTGTTCCAGAGCACCACCGATTCCGAGGTCTTCATCCACCTCATCGCCATCAGCCTGTATTCGACCGTGCTGGACCGGCTGATTGACGCGCTGAAGCAGGTGCAGGGCGCCTATTCCCTGGTGGGGCTGCACAATGGCGCGCTGATGGGCGCGCGCGACCCGCTGGGCGTGCGCCCGCTGGTGCTGGGCCGGCTGAACGATGGCTGGGTGCTGGCCAGCGAAACCTGCGCGCTGGACATCGTCGGCGCCGAGTTCGTGCGCGACATCGAGCCGGGCGAGATCGTGGTGATTGACGATGCCGGGGTGCGCAGCCTCAAGCCCTTCCAGCCCGCGCCGGAGCGCTTCTGCATCTTCGAGTACATCTACTTCGCCCGCCCGGATTCGGTGGTGGAGGGCACGCCGGTCTATGACACCCGCAAGCGCATCGGCGCCGAGCTGGCGCGCGAAAGCAACGTGGCGGCGGACCTGGTGGTGCCGGTGCCGGATTCCGGCGTCCCCGCCGCCATGGGCTACGCCGCCGAGGCCGGCATCCCCTTCGAGCTGGGGATCATCCGCAACCACTATGTCGGCCGCACCTTCATCGAGCCGACCGACCAGATCCGCCACCTGGGCGTGAAGCTGAAGCACAGCGCCAACCGCCCGGCGCTGGAGGGCAAGCGCGTGGTGCTGGTGGATGACAGCATCGTGCGCGGCACCACCTCGAAGAAGATCGTCGAGATGGTGCGCCAGGCCGGCGCGGCGGAGGTGCACATGCGCATCTCCTCGCCCCCCACCACCCATTCCTGCTACTACGGCATTGACACGCCCGACCGCGCGCACCTGCTGGCCGCCCAGCATGACCTGGCGGCGATGGCGAAGCTGATCGGCGTGGACAGCCTGGCCTTCATCTCGCTGGACGGCCTCTACCGCGCGCTGGGCCGCCCGGGGCGCGACGCCGCCAATCCCGGCTATTGCGACGCATGCTTCACCGGCGACTACGCCATCCCGCTGACCGACTGGCCGACCAACGAGGAGCAGCGGGCGAAGCTTCTTCAACCAAGCCTCTGACAGAGGCTTGGTTGAAGAAGCTTCGCCCTTTCTTCGTGCCCTCATCGCCGCTGCCTCAGGCAGCGGCTACGCCGGGCGGCCGCATCCGCGGCCTTGGCTTCGGCACCCTGAAGGGTGCCGGCGTCCGCCGTGCGGCCGCATCCTCCTTGGGCGGCACTGGGCTGGGCATGGTTGCGCCGGTTGGCCGGCCTTGCCTGCGGCGTCGGCCTGTCGCGCCGTGTCGCGCCTCATCCTTGGAACGCATCCATGACCATTGACCGCCCCGTCGCCCTCGTCACCGGCGCCTCGCCACGCGCAGCCGGCCCTCGGGCCGGCGAAGCCACCACCGATGCCGCGGGGGGCGCCCGATGAGCCACGGCCGCCCCGTCGCCCTCGTCACCGGCGCATCCCGCGGCATCGGGCGCGCAACCGCGCTGGCCCTGGCCGCGCGCGGCGTGCATGTCGTCGCCACCGCGCGCACCGTCGGCGCGCTGGAATCGCTGGACGACGCCATCCGCGCCGCCACCGGCCGCGAGGCGACGCTGCTGCCGCTCGACCTCATCAAGGAGGCCGAGCAGCTCGACGCCATCGGCCCCACCCTGCTGGAACGCTTCGGCCGCTGCGACATCCTGGTCCATGCCGCCGGGCTGCTGAGCAAGCTGACGCCGGCCGCGCACATCATGCCCAAGGACTGGGCCGACAGCCTGTCGGTGAACGCCACCGCCACCTGGCGGCTGATCCGCACGCTGGACCCGCTGCTGCGCGCCGCGCCGGCCGGGCGCGCCGTGGTCCTGACCGACGCGCGCGCCGGCGCGCCGCTGGCCTATTGGGGCCTCTACGGCGCCGCCAAGGCCGCCCAGGCCCACCTGGCCCAGACCTGGGCGCAGGAAGTCGCGAACTCCCCCCTGCGCGTGATCCTGCACGACCCCGGCCCCACCGCCACCAACCTGCGCATGGTGGCCATGCCCGGCGAGGACCAGAAGACCCTCCAGACGCCCGAGGCGGCCGGGGAGCGCATCGCCGAACTGGCGCTGGCGTGAACTACCGGCATGCCTTCCACGCCGGCAACCACGCCGATTGCCTGAAGCACGCGCTGCTGCACGCCATCCTGGCCGCCATGCTGCGCAAGCCCGCGGCCTTCCACGTGCTGGACGCCCATGCCGGCATCGGCCGCTACGACCTCGCGGCGGAGGAGGCGCAGCGCACCGGCGAATGGCGCGCCGGCATCGGCCGGCTGCTGCACCTGCATGACGGCCCGCTGGCGCCCTGGCTGGCGCTGGTGCGCGCCGATGGCGGCTATCCCGGCTCGCCCGCGCTGGCCGCCGCCCTGCTGCGCCCGCAGGACCGCCTTTCGCTGGTGGAGCTGCACCCGGAGGACCACGCCACCCTGCGCAGGCTGTTCCGCCGCGACGCGCGCGTGGCCGTGCACCGGCGCGACGCCTGGGAGGCGGTGCGCGCCCTGACCCCCTTCCCCGAGCGCCGCGGCCTGCTGCTGCTGGACCCGCCCTTCGAGCAAGGCGGCGACTTCGAGCGCATCACCGCCGCGCTGGTGGAACTCAACCGCCGCGCGCGCGGCACCGTGGCCGCCGCCTGGCACCCCATCAAGGGCCGCGCCGCCACCCGCGCCTTCCACCAGTCGCTGCGCGATTCCGGCCTGCGCGACCTGCTGGCCTGCGGGCTGCACCTGCGCGAACCCACCGACGCGGCGCGGCTGGACGGCTCGGGCCTCGTCGTCCTCAACCCCCCCTGGGGCTTCGAGGAGGGGGCCCGCGCCATCCTCGCCGCCCTGGCGGATGCGCTGGCCGAACCCGGCGGCGGCTGGGCGCTGGAGCGGCTGACGGCGGAATAGGGCGCGCCCGCCCCGGCCCAGGGCGCGGCGCGCCGTCGCGTGCCGGGCTGGCGCTCCCTGCGCAGGCGGCGGCGCCCGCCGGGCGCATCACCCCAGCCGCGCCGTCCCGCTCCAGCCGATCTCGCCGGGCGTGTCGCAGGCGAGGCAGAGCGGCTTCCATTGCCCGTGCTCCGCGCCGCAATGGCCGCAGCGCCAACCGGGGGCGGCCGGCGCCTCGGCGGCGCGGCGCAGCCATTCGGCGGCGGCCTCCTCGTCGCCATCGGCGCGCTCCACCTGCACCATCAGGTCATGGGCGCGGCGGTCGGCGGTGCCTTCCTCCAGCCAGGCGCCCAGCTCCTGCCGGGCGCGGCCGGTCAGCCCCGCCTGCAAGGCGGCCTGGGCCTTCAGCAGCCGCGCCTCGCCCAGGGTGGAGGTGTTCTTCACCAGCTCCTCGGCCGCCTTCACGCGGGCGGTGGCGCTCTCCTCGCCCGCCAGCCAGGCGGCGCCGATGTCGGGGTGGGGCGCGGCCTCCCAGCCCTGGCGCAGCACGGCGCGGCCGCGGCGCGGGCTGCCGCCCTCGGCCAGGCGCTTCGCGTGCGCCAGCACGGCGGGGGCGAAGGCGGGGTCGGCCATGAAGGCCTGGCGCTCCAGCTCGGCGGCCTTCTGCGGGTCCTCCTGCTGCTGGGATGCGGCCAGGGACAGCGCGGCGCGCGGGGCGTCGGGGCCGGCCAGGGCCAGGGCCTCGTTCCAGTCCCGGCGGCGCAGCGCCACGGCGGTGCGCTCGTGCTTCAGCCATTCGGCGGCGGGCTCCATGGCCTGGGCCTCGGCGGCGATGCGCTGGGCCTCCGTCCAGTCCTCCCGCGCCTCGGCCTGTCGCAGCAGGCCGCGCAGCCCGAGGAACTTCGCATCCTCCCGGGCCGCTAGCGCCTCGAAATCCTTGCGCGCGCCCTCCTCGTCGCCCGTCAGCCGCGCCGCCTCGGCGGAAAGCAGCAGCAATTGCGGCGAATCCCCGGCCAGCATGCGGGCCTTGTGCACGGCGATGCGCGCGGCATCCCCGCGCCCGGCGGCCAGCGCCACGGCGGTGCGCTCGTGCTTCAGCCATTCGGCGGCGGGCTCCATGGCCTGGGCCTCGGCGGCGATGCGC
>JBEQBS010000070.1:0-11657 GCA_041639675.1 Rubritepida sp.
GAGGAAGCGCCGCCGCACCACCCGCGCGCCCGCGCGCGGCGCGCCATGCTGCGCGACCACGCTGGGCTCGGCGGGCGCGGATTCCAGCCAGGCGGGCCAGTCCGCCGGCAGGGGCGTGCCGCCCTGCCAGCGCGCGGCGGCGGCGGCGCGGGCGGCGAGGCGCTCGGCCTCGTGCTCCGTGTCGGCCAGCACGGCGAGGAAGGAGCCCTCGCGGTGGGCGAAGGCCGGCGCGTCCAGCAGCGTCGCGCCGGGGCGTGGCGGGCGCACCATGCGGGCGTGGCGCATGCCGGGAAGGCGCATGTCGTGGATGTAGCGCGGGGCGCCGCGCAGCTTGTCGGGCAGGTCCAGCCGCGGCGCATCCACGCCCGCATGGCGGCGGGCGGCGGCGGGCAAGGGGTGCGCATCGGGGCTGGCCTCGGCGTCCAGCAGGCCGCGATCGGCCAGCGCGGCGTAGGAGGAGACGGCGCTGCCGGCGGCGTTGACGAAGCGCCCATCCTCCACCCGCAAGGGTCCGCCATGCGCCTGCTCCGCCACGGACAGGAACAGCGCGCGCGCATCGGCGCAGGCGTGGCGGATGGCCATGCCGCCCTCCTGCACCGAGAGCGAGCCGGAGGTCACGGCCTCGTCCGGGCTTTCGCCGGTGATGGTGGGGGCGAGCCGCACCGCATCCGGCGCCACGCCCAGCTCATCGGCGGCGATCTGGCGGAAGGTGGTGAGGATGCCCTGCCCCAGCTCCACCTTGCCGGGCTTGATCGTCACCGTGCCATCGGCGTGGAAGGCCAGCCAATCCGACAGGCGGCGGTTGACGTGCAGGGAGCCGGGCAGGCGGGGCCTGCCGTCATCGGTGCCGCGGAAGGCCAGGTTCATGCCGCCAGCACCGCGCGCAGCATGCGGTTCTGCGCGCCGCAGCGGCAGAGGTGCGGCTGCAAGGCTTCCCGCACCTGGTCCTCGTCGGGCTGCGGCACGCGCGCCAGCAGCGCGGCGGCGCTGACCAGGATGCCGGACAGGCAGAAGCCGCATTGCCCGGCCTGTTCGCGCGCGAAGGCGGCGGCCAGCCCGCCGTCGAGCCCCTCGGCCGTCACGACGGCGCGCCCCGCCACCGCCTCGACAGGCACGGCGCAGGAGGGGCGGGACTCCCCATCCACCAGCACATGGCACGCCCCGCAGGCCTCGGCGCCGCAGCCGAAGCGGGGGCCGGACAGGCCGCATTCCCCGCGCAGCGCGTGCAGCAGGGTGGTGCCGCCCGCCGCCTGCGCCGGCGCGCCGTTCAGCGTGAAGGCGATCATCCGGCGGTGATGCGCGCCATGGTGATCCACTCGCGCTGCCGCTCCACGTCGCGCGCCAGGAAGGTGCCGAACTCCTCGATGCCCATCGGCATGGGCTGGGCGCCGGCGGCCGCCTGGCGCTCGCGCGTCTGCGGCAGGTTCAGGATGCGGTTCACCTCCGCGTTCAGGCGCTCCACGATGGGGCGCGGCGTGCCGGCGGGCGCCATGAGGCCGAGCCAGATGGAGGCCTCGTAGCCCGGTAGCGTCTCGCTCACCGAAGGCAGCTCCGGCAGCAGGGGGTTGCGCTGCGGCCCCGTGGTGGCCAGCCCGCGCACGCGCCCGGCGGCGATCTGCTCCCGCATCGTCGGGATGGCGTCGAACATGATCGGCACCTGGCCGGAGATGACGGCGGTGCGCGCCTCGTTGGAGCCGCGGAAGGGCACGTGCTGCACCTCCACCCCGGCCATGGCGCGGAACACCTCGCCGGCGATGTGGTAGGGCGTGCCGGGGCCGGAACTCGCGTAGTCGAAGCGGCCGGGATTGGCGCGCAGCAGCGCCACCAGCTCCGCCACGCTGCGCGCCTCGACCGAGGGGTGCACCACCAGCGCGTGGAAGGCGATGTTGATCGCCACCACGGGCGCCAGGTCGCGCAGCAGCACGTAGGGGCGCGCGGGCAGCAGCGTCTCGTTCGCCGTGTGGGTATTGGACATCAGCAGCAGCGTGTGGCCGTCGGGCGCGGCCTTGGCCACCTGGTCGGTGCCGATGGTCGCGCCGGCGCCGGGCCGGTTCTCGATCACGAAGGGCTGGCCCAGCGCGGCGGAGAGCGGCTCGGCCAGGAAACGCGCCGCCACGTCGGCCGAGCCGCCCAGGCCGAAGGGCACGATGATGCGCACGGGGCGCTGCGGCCAGCCCGGCTGGGCATGCGCCAGCCCGGGCAGGAGGAGCGGGGCGGCGAGCAGGGCGCGGCGCTGCATGGACGTGGTTTCCTCGGCGTTCGTTGCCGGCATGATGTCCGCGCCGCGCCCCGCGCCGCAAGGGGGGCTCAGCCGGCGCGGCGGGGCGGCGCGAAGGGCCTGAGCGCGCCGGAGGCGACGACATGGGCGACGCAGGATTCCAGGTGCTCGGCCAGGGCGGCCCTGGCGGTGGCGGCGTCGCGCGCCAGGGCGGCCTCCAGCAGGCGGCGGTGCTCGGCCGCCGCGGCCTCGCCGCGGAACACCACGGCGACCATCTGGTAGCGCAGGTAGCGGTCATAGATCGCCGCATGGGCGCCGAGCAGCACCGAGGAGCCGCAGGCGGCGATCAGCGCGCGGTGGAACTCCCAGTCGTAGCGCTTCCAGGTCTCGGGGTCGGCGGCGGCGCCGTGCAGCAGGCTGCGCTCGGTGCTGGCCAGCTTGTGGTGGGCGGCGACCACGCCGGCCTCCCACTCCAGCCCGCCGGCGGC
This sequence comes from Rubritepida sp., assembly GCA_041639675.1. Taxonomy (GTDB): domain Bacteria; phylum Pseudomonadota; class Alphaproteobacteria; order Acetobacterales; family Acetobacteraceae; genus Roseococcus. The sequence goes on from JBEQBS010000070.1 coordinate 2,707, forward strand.
GAAGGCGCGCTCCATGGCGTGCGTCTCCAGCAGCAGGCGCAGCGCCGTGACCTCGCGGAATTCCTCCTCCGAGACGGGGGCGACCTCGAAGCCGCGCGCGCCCTCGGCGAGGATCAGGTTCTCCGAGGCCAGGCGGCTCAGCAGCTCGCGCAGGGTGCCGATGCCGACGCCGTAGGTGGCGCGCATGCGGTCCAGGCCCAGCTTCCGGCCGGGCGGCAGGCGGCCGAAGACGATGTCGGCGCGGATGCGGCGATAGGCCAGCTCGCCGGCGCTCGGCTCATCGGGGGGAGGGGGGGCGTCCTTGGCCACGGGCGGCGTCCTTTCGCGGCGGCATGGTGGCGCAGCGGCGTTCGCGGGTAAAGCGCGGAGAAACATCGAATCATCCGATGATTTGATGAATCATGGTTGATGAAGGTCTCGTCCATCGCTACGATGGGCGGCAACGAGGATGAGGAAGCGACGGGTGAGCGGGGCGATCCATGTGCTGAACGGGCCGAACCTCAACCGCCTTGGCCGGCGCGAGCCGGAGATCTACGGCCACACCACCCTGGCCGAGGTCGAGGCCCTGTGCCGCGAGGCCGCCGGCCCGCACCCGCTGGTGTTCCGCCAGACCAACTGGGAAGGCCAGCTCGTGGACTGGATCCACGAGGCGACGGACGAGCCCTGCGCCGGCCTGGTCATCAACCCGGCCGGGCTCACCTTCACCTCCATCCCCGTGCTGGATGCGCTGAAGATGCTGCCTCGTCCCATCATCGAGCTGCACATCTCCAACATCCACCGGCGCGAGGCGATCTATCACCGCTCGCTCGTCTCCTCCGCCGCCACCGCCGTCATCGCCGGGCTGGGGGCGCGCGGCTACGCCACCGCCATCCATGCCCTGCGCGACCTGCTCGCCGCGCCATGAACCGCCAAGGAACCGCCAGGATGAACACCGCCCCCATCGGCCGCCGCGCCCTGCTCGCCGGCCTCGCCACGCTGCCCGCCGCGGCGGTGGCGCAGGAGCGCTACCCGTCGCGCCCCGTCACCATCATCGTGCCCTTCGCGCCCGGCGGCTCCACCGACTTCATGGCGCGGCTGCTGGCGCAGCACCTCTCGCCGCTGCTGGGCGGCAACTTCGTGGTGGAGAACCGCGCCGGCGCCGGCGGCACGGTCGGCCATGGCGCGGTGGCGCGCGCCCGGCCGGATGGCTACACGCTCGGCGTCTCGCCCACCGGCACCTTCGCCCTGGCGCCCTTCCTGATGGAGCGCCTGCCCTATGACAGCGAGCGCGGCTTCGCCCCGCTCAGCCTGCTGGCCGGCAACGCCATGTTCGTCTGCGTCCGCGCCGACAGCGGCATGGCGGATGTCGCCGCGCTGGTCGCAGCCGCGAAGGCGCAGCCGGGGCGGCTTTCCTACGCCTCCGCCGGGCCGGGCACGATCAGCATGCTGGCGCCCGAGCTGTTCCTGGACATGGCGGGCATTGACATGCTGCACGTCGCCTACCGCTCCGGCGGCCTGCAGACCCAGGCGCTGCTGGGGCGCGAGACGCAGATGGCCTTCATTGATACCGTGACCGCCATCCCGCACATCCAATCCGGCGACCTGCGGGCCCTGGCCGTGACCAGCGCCGCGCGCTCGCCGCAGATGCCCAACGTGCCGACGCTGGCGGAATCCGGCCTGCCCGGCTATCGCGCCACCAACGATTTCGGCTTCTTCGCGCCGGCCGGCACGCCGCCGACCATCGTGCGCACGCTCTCCGAAGGGGCGCGCACGGTGCTGGCCATGCCGGAGGTGAAGGCGCGGCTCGACGCCGCCTCGATAGACATCCATGCCGGCACGGCGGAGGCCTTCCCCGCCTTCATCGCCGAGGAGGCGCGCCGCTGGGGCGACCTCATCCGCCGCCGCAACATCCGCATGGAGTGACCGGCATGCCCGCCCTGCTGGCCATCTGGGGCGAGGTGCCGCCGGAGCACGAGACGGAGCACCTGCACTGGCTGCTGCGCGAGCACGCGGCCGAGCGCCTGGGCGTGCCCGGCTTCCTGGCGGTGCGCGTGCTGCGCTCCGCGCCCGGCCGCACGCTCATCCTCTACGAGCTGGCGGATGCCGCGGTGCTCTCCAGCCCCGCCTACCTGGCGCGGCTGGACGACCCGACGCCGTGGTCGCGCCGCATCATGCCCATGCTGCGGGGCTTCGCGCGCGGCGGCGGGCCGGTGGTGGCGGCGCATGGCGCCGGGCATGGCGGCTGCGTGCTGGCCTGGCGGCTGGATGCCGTGCCGGACCCCGCCGCGCTGCCCGCCGCGCTGGTGCGGGAGGACCGCGTCTGCGCCCTGCGGCTGATGGTGGTGGACCAGGCGGGCTCCGGCCTGCCGACGGCCGAGAAGGCGCTGCGCGGCGGCGACGCCCCCTTCGCCGCCCTGCTGCTGCTGGAAGGCACGGACCAGGCCGCGCTGCGCCAGGCCGCCGCCTGGCACCGCGATGCCCTGGGCCCCGTCGGGGATGGCGCGGCCTACGGAACGGCCTTCGCCATGCGCGCCTGAATCCGCTGGACAGTTTGTCCGACCCGCCCCATAGGTTGCGGCAAAGCAATGTCTGGGAGGTCCAGGATGGTCCAGGTGACGATCAACGGGCAGGCGCGCCAGGTGGACGCGCCGCCTGCCATGCCCCTGCTGTGGGCGTTGCGCGACGTGCTGAACCTGACGGGCACCAAGTATGGCTGCGGCATCGCCCAATGCGGCGCCTGCACCGTGCATGTGGACGGCGTGGCCGTGCGCTCCTGCCAGACCAGCCTGGGCGAGGTGGCGGGCAAGGCCGTCACCACCATCGAGGGGCTGCACCCGCAGGGGCAGCACCCGCTGCAGCAGGCCTGGGTGCAGCACCAGGTGCCGCAATGCGGCTTCTGCCAGTCCGGCCAGATCATGGGCGCCGCCGCGCTGCTGAAGGACACGCCGCGCCCGACGCCCGCGCAGGTGGAGGAGGCGATGGCCGGCCACATCTGCCGCTGCGGCACCTACACCCGCATCAAGGCGGCGATCCTCGACGCCGCGCAGCGGGGGGCCTGAGCCATGGAGCGCCGCGCCTTCCTTTCCCTCGCGCTCACCGTGCCGCTGGTGCCTGCGCTCGCGCAGCAGGCCGCCAGCCCGCCGCCGCCGCCCACCATCTCCGCCACCGGCATCAATGGCGGCGAGCGCGGGCTGTCCGCCTTCCTTGCCATCGCGCCCGATGGGCAGGTGACGGTCTTCACCACCACCACGGAGCTCGGCCAGGGGACGCATACCGGGCACGCGATGATCGTGGCGGATGAGCTGGGCGTGCCGATGGCGTCCGTGCAGGTGGTGGTGGCCCAGCCGGAGCCCGCGCTGCGTCTGATGCCCAATGGCCCGGTGGCCGAGATGTACACGGGTGCCAGCTTCGGCAACCGCATCTGGGAGCCGCGCCTGCGCCGCGCCGCCGCCGCCGCCCGCACCGTGCTGGTGCAGGCCGCCGCCGAGCGGCTGAACGTCCCGGCCGATGCGCTGCGCCTGGTGGATGGCCGCGTGGTGCACGCCGCCAGCAGCCGCGCCGTGGCGATCGGCGAGCTGGTGGCCGATGCGCGCCGCCTGCCGCTGCCCGAGACCCCCGCGCTGAAGCCGGTGGCCGAGCGCAGCGTGCCGCGCCGCGAGCCGCGCACCGACATCCCGCCCAAGACCCGCGGCGCCGCGACCTATGGCGTGGATGTGCGGCTGGAGGGGATGCTCTACGCGGTGGCCGTGCTCCCGGAGGTCTTCGGCGCCGAGCTGGAGTCGCACGACGCCGCGCCGGCGCTGGCGGTGGCCGGCGTCTCGCATGTCGTGCCCATCCCGCGCGGGCTGGCCGTGGTGGCGACCAGCACCTGGGCCGCCATGCAGGGCGCCGAGGCGCTGCGCGTGCGCTGGAAGGCCACGCCGCATGACGCGCTGGATTCCGCCGGCGTCTCCCGCGCGCTGGCCGGCGGGCTGGCGCGCGCCGAGGCGCAGCGCCCGCGCAACGATGGCGACTGGGACGCTGTGAAGGCCGCCGCCGCACAGGTCGTCAGCGCCACCTACGAGGTGCCCTACCTGGCCCATGCGCCGATGGAGGTGGAGAACGCCACCGTCCGCATCCAGGGCGACCGCGCGGAGGTCTGGGCGCCGACCCAGCACCAGGACTGGATGATCCGCGACGTGGCGCAGGCGCTGGGCCTGCCGCCGGCCAACGTCACCATGCACACCACCATGGCCGGCGGCGGCTTCGGCCGGCGCCTGCATGTGGAGGTGGCGGTGCAGGCCGCCCATGTGGCGCGCGCCGTGGGCCGCCCGGTGCAGCTGATCTGGCGGCGCGAGGACGAGTTCGCGCAAGGCTACTGGCGCCCCGCCTTCGCCGCCCGCATGGAGGCGGCGCTGGACGCGCAGGGGCGCGTGACCGGCTTCTTCCTGCGCGGCGCCGGGCCTTCGGTGATGTTCGACTACCGGCCCGCCTTGTTCCGCAACCCGGCTTTCGTGGACCCCTTCGCCCTGCAATCGGTGACAGACACGCGCTACCGCTTCGGCCAGGCCTTCCGCGCCGAATACGCCCGGGTGGACCTGCCGCCCAAGGTGTGGCTGTGGCGCTCCGTCGGCTCCTCGCAATACGGCTTCTTCGTCGAAAGCTTCCTCGACGAGGTGGCGCGCGCCGCCAACAAGGACCCGCTGGCGCTGCGGCGCGAGCTGCTGGCGCATGACGCGCGCGTGCTGGCCGTGCTGAACACCGCCGCCGAGAAGGCCGGATGGGGCACGCCGCTGCCGGCCGGGCGCCATCGCGGCATCGCCTACATGGAAGCCTATGGCAGCCTCTGCGCCCAGGTGGCCGAGGTGTCGGTGAACCGGGGCGAGGTGACGGTGCACAAGGTCACGGTGGCCTACGACGCCGGCTCCTACGTCAACATCAACACGGTCGAGAGCCAGATCGAGGGCAGCGTGGTCTGGGGCCTGTCCGCCATGATGGGCGAGAAGATGACCCTGAAGGATGGCCGGGCCGTCGAGCGCAACTTCGACGCCTATCCCATCCAGCGCATGGCGGGGGTGCCGGTGGTGGAAAGCCACCTCATCACCTCCGGCCAGCCGATGGGCGGGGTGGGCGAACCGGCGGTGCCGCCGCTGGCGCCGGCCGTGTGCAACGCTATCTTCGCGGCGACGGGCAAGCGCGTGCGCGCGCTGCCGCTGAGCGACCAGGAGCTGAGGGCGTAGCGCCGGGCAGGGGGCTGCCGCCCCCTGGACCCCCGCCCGGGGGCCACGGGCCCCCGGACCCCGCGTTCAATGGCCTTCGCGGCAGGGGCCTTGGCCCCCGCCGCGAAGGCCATCGGATGGGTTCCAAGGGCCCATGGCCCTTGGCGGGAGGGGTCCGGGGAGGGCAGCGTCCTCCCTGGCGTCACAGCACCGCCGCCCCGAAGGCCGCGCCGCCCAGCAGCACCCAGAGCGGCGAGCGCGCGGTGCGCCACACGAAGACGAAGCTCGCCAGCACCACCGCCAGCACCGGCGGCGCCTCCCTCACCGTGCCCTCCGCCAGCAGCAGGCCGGAGGCGGCGATGAGGCCGATGGCGATGGGCACCAGCCCCTTCTCGATGCGCTTGAGCCAGGGGAATTCGCGCCGCTGCAACCGGCTGAAGCCATAGGCCAGCAGCGAGGTCGGCCCGCACATGGCCAGCATGGCGAGGAACATGCCCGCCGCCCCGGCGACGTGCCAGCCGATGAGGCCGACGACCATGATGTTCGGCCCCGGCGCCGCCTGCGCCAGCGCGAAGAGCTTGGCGAACTGGAGCTGCGACATCCAGCCGTGTTCCTGCACCACCATGCGGCTCATCTCCGGCAGCACGGCGATGCCGCCGCCCACCGAGATCAGCGACAGGCCGAGGAAGGTCAGCACCAGCGCGTGGATGTCGCCCTCGTCGCTCATCAGCGGGATGCCGCCCAGATGCCCAGCGGCGCCAGGCCCAGCAGCACCAGCGGCAGCGGCACGTGCAGCATGGCGAGCGCCAGGGCCAGCGCGCCGGTCAGCCACAGCAGCGGGGTGGGGCGCAGCTTCACCGCCATCTTCACCGCGGTGCCCAGCACCATGCCCGCGGCGGCGGCGGCGATGCCGGTCAGCACCGCGCGCACCAGCGGCAATTGGCCGTAGCGGTCATAGGCGGCGGCGACGCAGACCAGCACCGCCATCGGCCCCAGCAGCAGGCCCAGCGTGGCCAGCGCCGCGCCCGCCGCACCATGGAAGCGCGCACCGATGGCGATGGCGCAGTTCAGCGCGTTCGGGCCGGGCAGCACCTGGCCCATGCCCAGCGCCTCGGCGTATTGCTGGTCGGAGAGCCAGCCCTTCTTCTCCACCAGGAGCTGCCGCGCCCAGGCGTTGACGCCGCCGAAGCCTGTCAGGCCGATGCGGAGATAGGCGAGAAAGAGCTGGCCGCGCGTCGGCGTCACAGGAACACGAAGCCCAGCACGCCCCCGGCCGCCAGCACCCAAAGCGGCGAGAAGGCGGTGCGCCACACGAAGGCGGCCGAGGCGGCGATCACCACCCAGGGCAGCCAGCCGTTGCCCGCCGCCTCGGCCATGATGACGCCCGATGCGGCGATGAGGCCGACCGCCACCGGCACCAGCCCGAACTGCGCCGGCTTCAGCCAGGGCGACTTGGCCAGCCGCGCCGTCAGCCCCGCCACGCACCAGGCCAGCACCGAGGCCGGCAGCAGCATCCCCAGCGTCGCCGCCGCCAGCCCGGCCGGCCCGGCGATGTTCCAGCCCATGACGGAGGCCGCCAGGATGTTCGGCCCCGGCGCCGCCTGGGCCAGCGCGAAGAGCTGGCCGAAGGTGGCGTCGTCCATCCAGCCATGCACCTCTACCAGCAGGCGGTGCATCTCCGGCAGCACGGCGTTGGCGCCGCCGATGGCGAGCAGCGACAGGGTGGCGAAGGCCCAGAAGAGCGGCAGGATCATGCCGCGCGCGCCCGCCGCAGCGAAAGCCAGATGCCCAGCGGCCCCAGTCCCAGCACGATCACCGGCAGCGGCAGCCGCAGCCAGGCGCCGGCCAGCAGCGCCAGCAGGCCGACGCCGATCAGCTCCACCGGCGGCTTCAGCTTGGTGCCCATCTTCAGCGCCATGCCGATCACCATGCCCGCCGCCGCGGCGGCGATGCCGCGCATCACCGGCGCCACATGCGGGTCCTGCCCGAAGGCGTCGTAGAAGGCGGCGAGGCTCACCAGGATGCACAGCGGCGCGGCGTAGAGCCCGGCCGTGGCCGCCAGCGCCCCCGCCAGCCCGCGGAAGCGCCGGCCGATCATGATGGCGGCATTGCCCACGTTCGGCCCGGGCAGCACCTGGCCCAGCCCCAGCACCTCGGCATAGTCGCGCTCGGAAAGCCAGCGGCGCTCCTCGACGATCACGTGCCGGGCGATGACGGCGACGCCGCCGAAGCCCAGCAGCCCGATCTTCGCGTAGCCGAGGAAGAGCTCGCGCAGCCTCATGCCATGTTTCGGGCGCGCAGCCGCCACACCAACCCTGCGCGCCTCATTTGGGCAGCAGCTGCTCGGCCAGGGTGGCGAAGAAGGAGGCGCCGATGGGCAGGATGGCGTCGTCGAAGTCGTAGAGCGGGTGGTGCACGGAGGCCGCGCCCTCGCCGCCCAGGAACAGGTAGGAGCCCGGCACGGCGTTGAGCATGAAGGAGAAATCCTCCGCCCCCGTGGTGGGCTTCGGCAACTCCTTCACCTTCGCCGCGCCCACCACCGCCGCGGCGGCGGGGATGGCCAGGCGCGTGCTCTCGGCGTCGTTCACCGTGGCCGGGTAGGCGCGCAGGAAGCGCGTCTCGGCCGTGCAGCCCAGGCTTTCGGCCACGCCGCGCACCACCTGGTGGAAGCGGCCTTCCAGCAGGTCGCCCACCTCGGGCAGGAACCAGCGCGCCGTGCCCAGCATCTTCACGGTCGAAGGGATGACGTTGTAGGTGTGCCCGCCCTGGATGCAGCCGATGGTGATGACGCCGGCATCCACCGGCTCCACGTTGCGGCTGACGATGCTCTGCAGGGCCTGGATGATGGCAGCGGAGGCCACGATCGGGTCCACGCCGTGATGCGGCATGGCGCCATGCGCGCCCTTGCCGGTGATCTCCACCTCCAGGTTCGCCACCGCGGCCATCATCGGGCCTTCCTTCCACAGGAAGGTGCCGCGCTCGCCGCCCGGCCAGTTGTGGATGCCGAAGACGCGCTGCATCGGAAAGCGCTCGAACAGGCCCTCTTGCACCATCAGCCCGCCGCCGGCCAGGTTCTCCTCCGCCGGCTGGAAGATCACGTAGGCGGTGCCGCTGAAGTTGCGCGTCTCCGCCAGGTATTTCGCCGTGCCCAGCAGCATGGTGGTGTGGCCGTCATGCCCGCAGGCGTGCATCTTGCCGGGGATGGTGCTGGCATGGGGCTTGCCGGTCGCCTCCTCGATCGGCAGCGCATCCATGTCGGCGCGGAAGCCGACCGCGCAGCCGTTCGGCCCGCCGGCGCCGTGGATCACGCCCACCACGCCGGTCTTCGCGATGCCCTCATGCACCTCGTCGCAGCCGAACTCGCGCAGCTTCGCGGCGACGATGCCGCTGGTGCGCACCTCCTCGAAGCCCAGCTCGGGGTGCATGTGGAAGTCGTGGCGCCAGGCCGTCATCTCGGGGTGGAAATCGGCGATGCGGTTGATGACGGGCATGGGGCAGGAGTCTCCTTCGCCCTCAAGCAAAGGTCAGGCGCAGCCCTTCGGCAAGGGGGCGCGGCGTGACGCCGAGGTCGCGCACCATCGCCGTGATGGCGAAGGCCTTGTCCTCCGTCAGCCGCCGCACCTCGTCGCGGCCCAGCCGCACGCCGGCCAGCCGTGCCAGGGGGGCGGCGGCCATCAGCAGGGCGGCGGGCACCGGCAGCACCGGGCGCGGCGCGATGCCGGCGGCGCGGGCCACGGCGGCGCAGAAGTCGCGGTAGGGCAGGGGCTGCGGCCC
>JBEQBS010000071.1:0-11554 GCA_041639675.1 Rubritepida sp.
AGGCCGCCGCCGAGGACGCGCTGCTCCTCATCCCCGTCGCCTCGCTGGAGCAGCACGGGCCGCACCTCGTCACCGGGACGGACATCATCCTGGCCGGCGCAGTGGCGCTGGGCACGGCGCGGGCGCTGGCGGCGCGCGGCGTGCCGGCCCTGGTGACGCCCACCGTCTGGACCGGCCTGGCCGAGCACCACATGGATTTCGGCGGCACGGTGACGCTGGATGCGGCCACCTTCCTGGCGGTGCTGCGCGGGGTGGTGGGCAGCGCGGCGCGGCAGGGCTTCCGCCGCGTGCTGCTGCTGAACGGCCATGGCGGCAATGCCGAGGCCATCGGCACCGCGGCGACGGAGTTCGCGGCGGGCTTCGGCATCCGCGTGGCGGGCTGCACCTACTGGCAGCTGGTGCCCGGGGCGATCGCGCCGCTGCTGGAGCGGCAAGGCGGCCTGATGCATGCCTGCGAGGCCGAGACGAGCATGGTGTGGCACCTGGCGCCCGGCGGCGTGCGGGAGGGGCGGCTGGCGGAGGCGCATGGCCCGATGAGCACGCGCGGCCCCGGCCATCCGCCCGGCCTGCTGATGCGGCGCAGCTTCTCGGAGGTGACGGCGAGCGGCGTGATCGGCGATGCGCGCGCGGCGGATGCGGAAAAGGGCGGCAGGCTGCTGGGCGCGATCTGCGAGGCCTCCGCCGAGATCCTGGCGAATCCCGCCCTCTGGGCGGATTGACGCCACGGGGCCGCTGGTCCCCCGGTCTTCCTACCGCCGGTTGGCGGATGCCACCTGCTGCCGCTTCGCCGGCGCCTGGGCGGTGACGCGCCGCGTGTCGCGCGCCTGCTGCGGGCGCACCGTCTCGCGGCGGGTGGTGTAGGAGACGGGGCGGATCATGTCCTCCGCGGCGGCGTAGGCGGTGGGCGCGCGGTTGTGGATGAAGCCGTGCGTCGGGTACTCGCGGCCGAAATTCTCGGCCGTCCAGCCCACCTGCACGCGCACGCGGGTCCAGGAATTGTCGTCGGAGACGTCCATCACCTTGACGTTGCGCATCACCGTGCCGCGGCGGATGCCCGGCCCGCCCCAGTTGGCGTGGTCAATCTCGATCATGCGGGCGTTGAGCACGCGCGACACCACGGCGACGTGGCCGGAGGACATGCCGCCCGAGCCGGGGAAGGACAGGATGGAGCCGGTTTCCGGCCGCTGCCCGCGGGCATCGCGGCCGGCGGCGTTGTGCCACCAGTCGCGCCCATTGCCCGAGATCTCCATGCCGGTGACGGAGCGCGCATAGGGCACGCAGGAGATGCCGCCGCCGAAGCCGCCGCCATGCACGGTGCGGCGCGGCGCCGCGGCGGTGGCGCGCAACCCGGGGCGCGCTGCGGCATTGGTGGCACGGGGCGACGCGGCGCGCGCTTCCGAACGGCCATCGGAACGGGCGGCCTGCGCATCCCGCGCGGGCAGCAGCGTCGAAAGGCCGAGGCACATGGTCAGCAGCGCAGCGTGAAGCCGCATGCGGAATCCCTCCTGGAACAGCATCGCCAGGAGGGCCCCCCCGACTGGCGTGGCGGGAGTAAGCCGACGCCTCCGCCATGCGGCAATGCGGGATCGCGACACAATGCAAAATCTGGCGTGATTCGACGAAGCGGGGGTCATGTTACGCCGTGTATCAGGACGATTATCCTGTTATCGGCCTCGCCGGCCAAGGATGTCACAGTGTTGCGGCAGGATTGCCACATGCGCGGCCGAGGGGGCTGCAATGTCCCACGCGCAGGAAGGTTGCGGTGATTCGTGAAAAAAGGCGCCCCGGCCGGGCCGGGACGCCTTCTTCGGCATGAACATCCGCTGGATTCAGCGGCAGGCGGTGACCATGATCTCCACCAGGTGGCGCGGGTCGGCCATGTTGGCCTCGACGCAGGCGCGCGCCGGGCGGCCGGCCTCGCCCAGCCATTCCACCCACACGGTGTTCATGGCGTCGCGGTCACGGATGTCCTTCAGCCAGATCTGGGCCTGGAGGAGCCGGGTCTTGTCCGTGCCGAAATGCTCCAGCGCCGCGTCAATCTTGGCGATGACCTGCCGCGTCTGCCCCACCACGTCCTGCGACAGGTCGTCGGCGGTCATCCCGGCGCAATAGACGAAGTTGTGGTACTCGACGGCGGAGGAAAGGATCGGGTTCTCGTTGAAGCGGGTGATCTTGCCCATCGGGGCCTCCTGCGGGTTGCGGGGAAGGGGATTAGCCGAGTTTCACGGCACGCGGCAGGCGCTGCCGGAGGATGCGGCCCACATCATCGTCTCGAAGACGCTGACGCCGTGGATGGCCTCCTCCAGCGGCAGCGGGTAGGCCGGGCCGCCGGCCACCGCGGCGGCGAAGGCCTCCAGCTCGGCGCGCTCGATGTCCGTGGGATCGAAGGCGCGGGTCTGCGGGTCGCTCTCCAGCGTCGCCACCGTCAGGTGCTCATGCCCGTGCAGGGCGGCCCAGCCCTTGGAGCCGAAGAGCGCCACCCGCCACAGCCGGGGTGCCGCGTTCAGCGTGGCGAAGGTGACGGTGGCCCCCGATTCCAGCGTGGCGAGCATCGCCGTGGTGTCGTCAATCGTGTCCGTCAGCACCTGCGCCTTGGAGACGACGCGCACATCCGCGAAGCGCCCGGCCAGGTTCACGATCATGTCCACCATGTGGATGCCCATGCCGCCCATGCCGCCCAGCGGCGATTCCGCGCGGTCGGCGCGCCAGAAGCCGGGCTTGTAGGCATAGCCGCCGGGGCCGCTGAACTGGCCCTCCACATGCAGCAGCGTGCCAAGCCGGCCATCGGCCAGCAGGCGCTTCATCTCCGCCACCGCCGGCAGGAAGCGGCGGTTGTGGCCCAGCGCCAGCACCAGGCCGGCCTCGCGGCAGGCGGCGACGGCCCGCTCGGCATCGGCCTTGCCCAGCGTGAAGGGCTTCTCCACGAAGACGTGCTTGCCCGCGCGCGCGGCGGCGATGACCTGCGCGGCGTGCTGCGCGTGGGGCGTGGCCAGCGCCACGGCCCGCACCCGCGGGTCGGCCAGGGCTTCCTCGAAGGTGGCGTGCAGCGTGATGCCCTTGGCCGCCGCGTAGTCGGCGGCCTTGGCGGGCGTGCCGGTGGCGCCCGCGACGAAGCGAATGCCGGCGCCATTGGCGCCCTGCACGCTGTCCACCAGCTTGCGGCCCCAGGCGCCCATGCCGATGATCGCGCAATCCAGCATCAGATCGTCTCCAGTTGCGCCGCCCAGCGCCGGATTCGGGTGGCGGCGAAGGCCGCGACCATGAGGGCCAGCGCCACCGCCAGCAAGGTGGGCAGGCGCATGCCGAACCATTCCCCCAGCAGCCCCAGCATCAGCGCGCCAGCCGCCGGGCAGGCCCGCGTGATGAGGCCCCACAGGGAGAGGGTGCGCCCGCGCATCGGCGTGGCGGCGGCCGATTGCGCCAGCACCTGCACCGAGATGCCGTGCACCGAGGCGCAGGCGCCGAACAGCGCCGCGCAGAGCACCGCGACGGGGAACCACCCGGTGGCGACGAAGCCGGCGATGGCCAGCCCCTGCGCCGCCACCCCGGCCACGGCCAGCCGCGTGACGCCGGCCAGCCGCCCGCGCGAGGCCACCCAGAGCCCCGCCGCCAGCGCCCCCACCCCGATGGCCGCCGTCAGCATCGCCAGCCCCGCCGCGCCCTGGCCGAACAGGCGCTCCACATAGGGGGGCAGGATTTCCTGCACGCCGCGCAGCAGCACGGCGGAGACGCCGGCGAAGAGGAAGAGCGGCCCGATGCCCGGATGCCGCGCCACGTAGCGGATGCCGGCGATCACCTCCCCCAGCAGGGAGCCCTCAGGCGGGTGGCCGCGCAGGTGCTCGGGCGCCACGCGCAGCAGGGGCAGGGTGAGGCAGGCGAGGATGTAGGCCAGGGCGTTGAGCGCGATGGCCGGCACCACGCCGTAGCCCGCGATCAGCGGCCCGGCGGCGGCGGGGCCCAGGAAGCGCGCCACGTTGAAGCACAGGGAGTTGCAGGCCACCGCCGCCGGCAGGTCGGCGCGCGGCACCAGGCCGGGCATCATCGCCTGCCGCGCCGGCTGGGCGAAGGAGGCGGCGATGCCGCCCAGCACCTCCAGCGCCAGCAGCGAGGCGATGGAGATGGCCCCCGCCCAGGTCAGCGCCGCGATGGCCGCCGCCTGCGCGGCGATGGCCGCCTGGGCGATCATGGTCAGCCGAACGCGGTCCATGCGGTCCGCCACGGCGCCGGCGATGGGGGAGAAGATGACGGCCGGGCCGAGGTCGCAGAAGGCGACCATGCCGACCCAGAAGGCCGATCCCGTCAGCTCCCAGGCCAGCCAGGCGACGGCGATGCGGTGCATCCACAGCCCGGTCCAGGCGGTGAGCGAGGCGCCGAAGAAGATGCGCGCCTCGCGGTGGGACAGCGCGCGGGCCAGCGCGCCCTGCGCCACGCCTCAGCGCGCCCGGCGGGTGGGGGCGGCGGGGATGGGGGCCTCGGCGGCGGGCGCCGCGGCCTGCGGCATGTTGCTGCGCGTGTTGTCGCGCACGCAGTCGTCAATCAGGCGCTGCTGGGCGAAGCCGCGGTTCAGCCGGTCCTGCGCGCCGCGCTGGGTGAAGGGCGTGGCCTCCGCGCCCAGGCGGGCGTCGCGCTCATCCTCGCGGATCAGCTGGGAGCGGTCCTGGCGGCGCAGCACGGCCGTTACCTCCTCGCGGCAGGCGGCGACCACGGCGGGGTTGGTGTCCGGCGCGCCGGGGCGGGGCTGGAACAGCGGCTCCGTGCGGGGGGCGCAGGCGGCGAGGGCGAGGATGGGAAGCAGGGCAAGGCGCACGGGCGGTTCCTCAACGGGGCAGTCGTGCCGCCAGCATGCCACGCAACGCGCCATCCGCGAACCGCCCCTCGGCGTCCAGCGGCGCCTGCGCGGCGGCGGCCAGCAGGGCGGGGTGCAGCTCCGCGCCATCCGGGCCGATGGCGAAGAGGCCGCGCAGGAAGGGCAGCCGCCCCATCGCCTCCACCAGCGCCAGCAGCCGCAGGGTCAGCGCCCAGCCGCCCAGGGTGTCCAGGCCGACATGCCGCGCCATCGCCTCGGCCCAGCAGGCGGCGTCGGGGTCCGTCAGGGCGATGAGGGCGGCGCCGGGGCAGGCCAGCAGGCGCGGCGGGCCCCAGAGCCCGGCATCGGCCGCCGCACGCGCCGCCTCCCAGGCACGTTCCAGCGCCAGGGGGGTGACGGCAGGCAGGGCGGGCAGCGCCACCGGCAGTGCATGGCGCAGCGCGCCGCCGGGCAGGGTTTCCGTCGCGATCATCGCCACGGCAGGTGGCCCCGCCCGCCCCCCGTTCCCAGCGCCGCGCCCGCATGGTTAGGCTGCGCGCATGACCGAGCTCCACCTCTTGACCGCCACCGAGACCCTGGCGCGCCTCGCCGCCGGCAGCACCAGCGCGGCGGAGGTCTCGGACGCGCTGGCGGCCGCGGTGCAGGCGCGGGAGGGGACGGTGCGCGCCTTCGCCTGGCGCGACGGGCCGCCGGCCATCGGCACCGGGCCGCTGGCCGGCCTCCAGATCGGCGTGAAGGACGTGCTGGACACCGCCGGCATGCCTTCGCAATACGGCTCGCCGATCTGGGCCGGGCACCGGCCGCGGGCGGATGCGGCCTGCGTGGCGCTGGCGCGCAAGGCCGGGCTGGGCATCGCCGGCAAGACGGTGACGACCGAATTCGCCACCCGCCACCCGGGGCCGACCACCAACCCGTGGAACGCGGCGCACACGCCCGGCGGCTCCTCCTCCGGCTCGGCGGCCGGGGTTGCGGCGGGGTTCTTCCATCTCGCCTTCGCCACGCAGACGGCGGGCAGCATCATCCGCCCGGCGGCCTATTGCGGGGTGCATGGCTTCAAGCCCTCCTTCGGCACGCTGCACCGGGCGGGGATGAAGGTGATGAGCGAATCGCTCGACACCATCGGCCTGCTGGCGCGCGGGCTGGACGACCTGGCCCTGGGGATGACGGCGCTGACGGGGCGCGACCATGGCCGGCCCTCGGCGAAGGGTGGCACGCCGCGCTTCCTGTGGTGCGCCGGGCCGGGGGCGGCGATCGCCTCCCCCGCTGCGCTGGCGCTGCTGGAGCGCGTGGTGCAGGCAGCCCAGGCCAAGGGCGCCGAGGCCACGGAATGGGTCCTGCCGCCCGAATTCGCCGAGGCGCAGCGGCTGCACGCCATCACCATGAACATCGAGGTCGCCCAGGCCCTGGCCTGGGAATGGGAACATGGCCGCGCCCAGATGTCGGACGGGCTGCGGGAGCGCTGCGCCGAGGCGCTGGCCCAGCCGCCGGAGCGCGTGTGGCAGGGCCGGGCCGCCTTCGCCGCCGCCCGCGCCGCCTTCCGGGCGCAGGCGGGCTGGGACGCCGTCATCACCCTGGCCGCGCCGGACGAGGCGCCGCCGGGCCTGGACTGGACCGGCGACCCCGCCTGCAACGCGCTCTGGACCGCGCTGCATGGCCCCTGCGTGGCGCTGCCGGCCGGGCGGGGGCCCGGCGGGCTGCCGCTGGCCCTGCAGGTGGTGGGATGGGACGACTTGGCGGTGCTGAAGGCCGCCGCCTGGCTGGAGGGCGCGCTGTGACGGTCATCATCGCGGGCGGCGGCATCGGCGGGCTGGCGGCGGCGCTGTCCCTGCATGCGGCGGGCATCCCCTGCAGGGTGCTGGAGGCGGTGGAGGAGATCCGCCCCCTCGGCGTGGGCATCAACCTGCTGCCGCATGCGGTGCGTGAGCTGACCGAGCTGGGCCTGGGCGAGCGCCTGGCCGAAACCGGCGTGGCGACGGCGGAGCTGCGCTACGTCTCCGCCCATGGGCAGCTGATCTGGGCCGAGCCGCGCGGGGTGGCGGCGGGGTATCGCTGGCCGCAGTATTCCATCCATCGCGGCCTGCTGCAGATGCTGCTGCTGGAGGTGGCGCGGGAGCGCGGCATCGCGGTGGAATGCGGCCGGCGCGTCACCGGCTTCGCGCAGGATGGCGCGGGGGTGACGGCGCTGCTGGCCGATGGCGGCTCGGTGCGCGGCGATGCGCTGGTGGGGGCGGAGGGCATCCATTCCGCCATCCGCCGCCACTTCGCCCCGGGTGAGGGCGCGCCCTCCTGGCAAGGCGCCATCCTGTGGCGTGGCACCACGGTGGCGCCGCCCTTCCTGGGCGGGCGGACCATGGTGCAGGCCGGGCACCACGACCAGAAATTCGTCGTCTACCCCATCCGCCACGAGCCGGATGGCACGGTGCTGACCAACTGGATCGCCGAGATGAAGGTTGACCCCTCGGGCGGCTTCGAGCGCGAGGACTGGAACCGCGCCGTGGACCGGGGGAAGTTCCTGCCGCACTACGAATCCTGGGACTGGGGCTGGCTGGACGTGCCCGGCCTGATCCGCCGCGGCGCGCAGGTGCTGGAATACCCCATGGTGGACCGCGACCCGCTGGACCGCTGGACCGAGGGCCGCGTCACGCTGCTGGGCGATGCCGCGCACCCGATGTACCCGATCGGCTCCAACGGCGCCTCGCAGGCGGTGCTGGATGCGCGCATCCTGGCGCGCGAACTGGCGCGGGGCGCGAGCGTGGAGGCCGGCTTGGCCGCCTATGAGGCGTTGCGCCGCCCGCCCACGGCGGCGCTGTGCCTGGCCAATCGCGGCCTGGGCCCCGACCTGGTACTGGAGGAGGTGCACCGCCGCGCGCCCGATGGCTTCGATGACCTGCACCGCGTCATCTCACGTGAGGAGCTGGAGGGGGTGGCGGCGGGCTACAAGAAATTGGCCGGCTTCGACCCCCAGGCGCTGAATGCCCGCGAATCCTGGAGCGTCGGCGCATGAGGTGCGCGGTGATCGGCCTGGGCAGCATGGGCGGCGGCGCGGCCGCCAGCGCGCTGCGGGCGGGGCTGGAGGTGACGGGGGTGGACCCCTCCGACCGCGCGCGCCTGGCCTTCGGCAACCGCGCCGTGGCGCGCGGGGCGGACCTCGATGCCGGGCAGGAGGCGGTGCTGGTGCTGACGGTGAACGCCGCCCAGGCGCGCGCGGCGATCTTCGGCCCCGAGGGCGCGGCGCCGCGGGTAGCGCCGGGCGGGGTGCTGGTGGTCAGCGCCACCATGGCCCCGGCCGAGGCTAAGGCCCTGGCGGCGGAGGCGGCGGCCGCCGGGCTGCTCTATCTCGATGCGCCCGTCTCCGGCGGCGCGGTGGCGGCGCGCGAGGGGCGGATGACGGTGATGGCCAGCGGCAGCGACGCCGCCTTCGCCGCCGCGAAGCCGCTGCTGGAGGCGGTGGCGGGCAAGGTGTGGCGCCTGGGCGACGAGCCGGGGCAGGGCGCGGCGATGAAGGTGGTGCACCAGCTGCTGGCCGGGGTGCACATCGCCGCCGCCGCCGAGGCGATGGCGCTGGGCATCCGCGCCGGGCTGGACCCGCAGGCCATCCATGACGTGGTGACGAGCGCGGCCGGCAATTCCTGGATGTTCGCCAACCGCGTGCCGCACATCCTCCAGGGCGACGACACGCCGCTCTCGGCGGGGGACATCTTCGTGAAGGATCTGGGGCTGGTGGAGGCGATGGCGCGCGAGGCCGCGCTGCCGGTGCCGCTGGCCGCGCAGGCCTTGCAGCTCTTCGTCGCGCAGCGCGGGCTGGGCCATGGCGGGCGGGACGACGCCTTCGTCATCCGCGTGTGGCAGCGCTTCGCCGGCTTTGTGCTGCCGGGCGAGGAACACGCGAACGATGAGTGAACGAACCCCTTGCGTTGAGGGTTTGTTCACGGTTAGATCGCCCCATGGACGACGACCTCCGCATCCCGCCGAAGCCCTTGCGCATCACGCTGGCGGCCGCGCCGCGGCTTTCGCCTTGGCGCAGCCTGCCCATCGCGGCGGCGATGGGCATGACCATCGGCATGCTCTGCGCCGGGCTGCTGGCCTGACGGTCCTGCTGGCCCTGGCCGGCTGCGGGCTGTTCCGGGAGGCCACGGTGCCGGCGCAGGTGTCGGCGCAGCCGCCGGTGGTGGCCTATCCGGCGCCGGCGGTGGAGGGGCGGTACCTGCCCTGGGGCTTCAGCCCAGTTCCACGATGACCGGCGCGTGGTCCGAGGGCTGGTCCTCGCTGCGGGCCAGCGTGTCCACCGTGGCGGAGTGCAGCCGTTCCGCCAGGTCGGCGGTCAGCAGGGCGTGGTCAATCCGCAGGCCGCGGTTGGATTCGAAGGCGGCGCCGTAGTCCCAGTAGGTGAAGGGGGCGTCCTGCGGGTGCAGGGCGCGCAGGGCGTCCGTCAGTCCCAGGTGTTCCAGCGCGCGGAAGCGGGCGCGGCTGCCGGGATGCACCAGCGCATCCAGCGGCGGCAGGGCGCCGGGGGCCAGGTCCGCCGCGGTGGGGCAGACGTTGAAATCCCCCAGCAGGGCCAGGGATTCGCTGCGCTCCAGCCTTTCGGCGGTCCATTCGCGCAGGCGCTCCATCCAGCGCCACTTGTAGTGCAGCCCGGCCTCGCCGCCGCTGTTGCCGTTGGGGAGGTAGAGGCCGGCCAGGGTCAGCCCCGCGAGGCGCACCGCCAGGAAGCGGGCATGGTCGTCCTCGGTCTCGCCGGGCAGGGATTCGGCCAGCACCTCGAAGGGATGCTTCGTGATGAGGGCGACGCCGTTGCGCCCGCCCGGCTGGCCCACGGCATGGACCTGCCAGCCCGCGGCCTCGAATTCCAGGTGGGGGAACTCCTCCGTCCGGCACTTCAGCTCCTGGAGGAACAGGGCGTCGGGCGCGTGGCGCTCCAGCACGCGCAGGATGTGCGGGGCACGGCGGCGGGCGGAATTGACGTTGAAGGTGGCGAGCCGCACCTCACGCCACCGCGAAGGAGGTCCCGCAGCCGCAGCCGCTGACCGCCTGCGGGTTCACCACCTTGAAATGCGCGCCCATCAGGCTGTCGTGCCAGTCCAGCACGGCGCCGCCGAGGAAATCGAGCGACACCTCGTCCACCAGCACCGTCGCCGGCCCTTCCTCCACCACCAGGTCACCGGCCTCCGGCGCATCGGCCAGGTCGAAGCCGTATTGCAGGCCCGAGCAGCCGCCGGCCGAGACCGCCAGGCGCAGCAACGGCGCGCGGCCCTGGCGGGCGGCGATGGCGGCGATCTCCTCCGCCGCGCGGGGGGTGACGGAGAAGGCGGGGATGGCAGGCGCGTCCATGACTGCCAATCTAGGGCCGATGGACCAGGATTTCCACACGGGCGCCAAGGCTCCTTGGGCAGTGACCACCACCCGCGGCCGCCTCCACGCGGAGGCCGAGGACCCCGCCCGCACGCCCTGGCAGCGCGACCGCGACCGCATCATCCACTCGCGCGCCTTCCGCCGGCTGCAATACAAGACGCAGGTCTTCGTCTTCCACGAGGGCGACCATTTCCGCACCCGGCTGACCCATTCCATCGAGGTGGCGCAGATCGCCCGCTCCCTGGCCCGGATGCTGCGGCTGGACGAGGACCTGGCCGAGGCCCTGGCCCTGGCGCATGACCTGGGCCACCCCCCCTTCGGCCATGCCGGGGAGGAGGCGCTGAACGCCGCGATGAAGCCCCATGGCGGCTTCGACCACAACGCCCAGAGCCTGAAGCATGTGACGGTGCTGGAGCGCCGCTATGCCGGCTTCGACGGGCTGAACCTGAGCTGGGAAACGCTGGAGGGCCTGGCCAAGCACAATGGCCCGGTGCGCCGCCCGCCCTCCTCCATGGCCGAATACGACGCCCGGCACGGACTGGAGCTGGAGAGCCACGCCAGCGCCGAGGCGCAGGTGGCCGCCATCAGCGACGACATCGCCTACAACAACCACGACCTGGAGGACGGGCTGCGCGCCGGCATCTTCACGCTGGAGGAGGTGGCGGCGCTGCCCCTGTGCGGCGAGGCGCTGGAGCGCGCCCGCCGCGCCCACCCCGCCCTGCCGGAGGACCGCGCGGCGCCGGAGATGGTGCGCCGGGTGATCGCCGCCATGATCGCCGACGTGGCGGCCGAGGCGCGGGCGCGCATCGCCGTCCTGGCGCCGGAGGACGCCGCTGCCATCCGCGCCGCCGGGCGGCCGATGGTGGCGTTCAGCGCCGGCATGGCCCTGCGGAACGAGGAGATCCGCGCCTTCCTGCGCGAGCGCATGTACCGCCACTTCCGCGTGAACCGCGCCACGCAGAAGTCCAAGCGGGCGCTGCAGGTGATGTTCCAGCTCTTCCATGGCGGGCCGCAGATGCTGCCCGGCCGCTGGCGGGACTGGGCCGGGGCCGCGGGCACGCCCGGCTGCGCGCGGGTGGTGTGCGACTACATCGCCGGCATGACGGACCGTTTCGCGCTGGAGGAGTACCGGCGATCCCGGGGGCAGGGTGCCCTCGGAGGGGGGGGCACATGAGGATCATGCCGAAGCTGACCGGGCGGCTGCCCGGGGCTGTCATCGCGATGCTCGGCATCGGGCCGGGGGAGCGGGTGGTCGCCTGGGGAAGCAGCCCGGGGGCCGACGCGACCCAGACGATGTTCGCGGCCGCCACGGACAAGGCCCTCTACCTCCAGGCCACGGGTGACCGACTGCCGTGGGATCGGATCAGCAAGGCCACCTGGAACGACCCCCTGCTC
>JBEQBS010000072.1:0-11599 GCA_041639675.1 Rubritepida sp.
CTCGAGGTCGTTCATGCGCGGCAGCAGCCGCGTCACCAGCCGCTTCGCCCGGCCGTCCTCCAGCGTCGCCAGCAGGCGCGGCAGGGCGGCGGCCAGGGCCTGGGCGGCGGGGCGGCTGGCCTCGCGGTCGGCCAGGAAGTCGCCGATGATGCGCGCGACGTCGAGGCGGGCGATGACGCGCGCCACCTCGCCCTCGGTGAAGACGTGGTTGGCGACGAAGCGGCCCAGCCCCTGCCCCAGGCGCTCCTTCTGGCGGGGAATGATGGCGGTGTGCGGGATGGGCAGGCCCAGCGGGTGGCGGAACAGCGCCGTCACCGCGAACCAGTCGGCCAGGCCGCCCACCACGCCCGCCTTGGCGGAGGCCGCCAGCAGCTCCGCCCCGAAGCCCGGCGGCAGCCAATAGGCCAGCACCATGAGGGCCACCATCAGCAGCAGCAGGAAGGTGGCGAAGGCCCGGTGCCGGGCCAGGGCGGCGCGCAGCGCCTCGTCCTGGGCATTCATGCAACCAGCATGGGGAAGCCGCACTTGGCCTGCAAGACACGCGACGTTATATGGTAACGCCATGACCCACCCGCTGGACCTCGCCGCGCCGGCCTCCGCCCGGCTGGCCCTCGCCGCCGCGCTGTTGGCCGCGCTGTGGGCCGGCGTGCTCTGGGCGCTGGCGGCATGAGCCTCTCGGTCCGCGACCTCACCGTCAGCCATGACCGGCGGCCGGCGGTGCACCATGTCTCCTTCGAGCTGCCCTCGGGCGGGCTGCTGGCGGTGGTGGGGCCGAACGGCGCCGGCAAGTCCACCCTGCTGCGCGCCATCGCCGGCGTGCAGCGGGCCGAACACGGCCACGTCACGGCTGGCGGGCGCATCGCCCTGCTGCCGCAGCAGGCCGGGATGGACCGCGCCTTCCCCCTGCGCTGCCGGGACGCCGTGCTGCTGGGCCTGTGGAACGAGGGCGGCGCCTTCGGTCGCCTGCGCGACGATGGCCGGGTGGGCGACGCGATGGACGCCGTGGGCCTGCGTGGCTTCGCCGACCGGCCGGTGGGCAGCCTCTCCACCGGGCAGTTCCAGCGCCTGCTCTTCGCGCGCCTGCTGCTGCAGGACGCCCCGGTGATCCTGCTGGACGAGCCCTTCAACGCGCTGGACGCCCGCACCGCGGCCGACCTGCTGGCCGTGCTGCGCCGCTGGCATGGCGAGGGGCGCACCGTCTGCGCCGTGCTGCACGACCTGGATCTGGTGCGCGAGGAGTTCCCGCACACCCTGCTGCTGGCCCGCGACATGATCGCCTTCGGGCCGACGGAGCAGGCGCTCTCCGCCGCCAACCGGCTGAAGGCCCGCCAGTGCGCCGAGGGCTGGGACCCGCATGCGGAGACCTGCGCGCGGGCGGCGTAGTGTTCGACGCCTTCCTGGAATTCGGCTTCCTGCGCCGGGCGCTGGTCGGCTGCCTCGCCCTTTCGCTGTCCGCGCCGCCGCTGGGGGTCTTCCTCATGCTGCGACGGATGTCGCTGGCGGGCGACGCGCTGTCCCACGGCATGCTGCCGGGCGTGGCGCTGGCCTTCGTGCTCTTCGGGCTGTCGGTCCCGGCGCTGGCGCTGGGGGGGCTGCTGGCGGGGCTGGTCATCGCGCTGGGCGCCGGCGCGCTGGCGCGCGGCACGGGCGGGCGGGAGGATTCCTCGCTCGCCGCGCTCTACCTCACCGCGCTGGCCGCGGGGGTCGCCATCATCTCCTGGCGCGGCTCGGCGGTGGAGCTGACTCAGCTGCTCTTCGGCTCGGTGCTGGGGGTGGATGATGCGGCGCTGCTGCTGATGGCGGGCGCCGCCAGCCTGACGCTGGTCTTCCTCGCCTTCGCCTGGCGGCCGCTGGTGCTGGAATGCTTCGACCCCGCCTTCGCCCGCGCCGTGGGGCTGCGCGGCTCGCTCTGGCACCTGGGCTTCCTGGCGCTGGTGGTGGTGAACCTGGTCGCCGCGCTGCAGGCGGTGGGCAGCCTGATGGCGGTGGGGCTGATGATGCTGCCCGCCATCGCCGCCCGCCACTGGGCGCGCGGCATCGGCGGGGTGGTGGCGGTGTCGGTGCTGCTGGCGCTGCTGGCCAGCCTCGCCGGGCTGCTGGCCTCCACCGCGATGGACCTGCCCAGCGGGCCGGCCATCGTGCTGGCCGCGGCCGCGCTGTGGCTGCTCTCCGCCCTGCTCGGGCCGGTGGATGGGGTGCTGGCGCGGCTCAGGCCCCGCCGGCACTTGGCCGGCTGAGCGAAGGGCCGCCACCTTTCCGGCTGAACACGGCCATGTAGAGCGCGGGCAGCACCAGCAGCGTCAGCAGCGTCGCCACCAGCAGCCCGCCCATCACCGCGAAGGCCATCGGCCCCCAGAACACCGTGGGCGCGATCGGCAGCAGCCCCAGCACGGTGGACAGCGCCGTGAGCAGCATGGGCCTGAGGCGCGAGGAGCAGGCGGCCACCACCGCCTCCACCACCTCCAGCCCCCGCGCCCGGTCCTCCTCGATCTGCACGATCAGGATGATGGCGTTCTTCGCTACCATGCCCAGCAGCGACAGCACGCCCAGGATGGCGACGAAGCCCAGCGGCCGCTGGAACACCAGCAGCGTCAGCACCACGCCGATGATGGAGAGCGGCAGGATCGCCACCACCAGCCCCAGCCGGCGGAAGGATTGCAGCTGGAACATCATCAGCGTCAGCATCAGCCCCAGCATCAGTGGCACCACGGCGATGACGCTGGCCTGGCCGACGGCGGATTCCTCGGCCGCCCCGCCGGTCTCCAGCGTGTAGCCGGCGGGCAGCGTGGCGGCGAACCCGGCCAGGGGTGCCGCCATGCGGTTCACCACCGTGTCCGGCAGCACGCCGCGCGGCACGTCGGCGCGCACGGTCAGCGTCGGCACGCGGTTGCGGCGCCAGATCACCGCATCCTCCTGCCCGTCCTCCACGCTGGCGAACTGGCTGAGCGCGACGGAGCGCCCGCCCGGCAGCATCACCTGCGCGTTGCGGATGGCGTCCAGGCTGGCGCGGTCCTCGCCCGCCGCGCGGGCCACCACATCCACCAGGTAGATGTCGTCGCGCAGCTGCGTCACCGGCGTGCCGGTGACGACCTCGTTCAGCGCCGCCGCCACCTGGGCGGAGGACAGGCCCAGGCGCCGCGCCTCGTCCTGGTTCACGCGGATGCGCAGCTGCCGCGAAGGCTCCATCCAGTCGAAGTTGACGTGGCGCGCATCGGGTTCCTGGCCCAGCAGCTGCGCGAACCGCATGGCAAGCCCGCGCAGCGTGTCCGGGTCCGGGCCGCTGAGGCGGTACTGCACCGGGTAGCCCACGGGCGGCCCCATCTCCAGCGGCGAGACGCGGCCCAGCGCCTCGGGGAATTCCTCGGCGAGGATGCGCTCGATGCGGGTCTGCACGCGGTCGCGCGCCGCCAGATCCTTCGCCACCACCACGGATTGCGCGGTGAAGGGATCGGCCATCAGCACGTTGATCGGCAGGTAGAAGCGGATGGCGCCCTGGCCGACATAGGTCGAGAAGCGCTCGATCTCGCGGTCCTCCTTCAGCCGCGCATCCAGCCGCGCCGCCGCCGCCTCGGTCTGGGTGATGGAGGAGCCCTGCGGCAGGATCAGGTCCACCGTCAGCTCCGGCCGGTCGCTGGAGGGGAAGAATTGCGAGGGCACGTAGCGGTTGAGGAAGACCGCCGCCGCGAAGGCGCCGACCGCGATGGCGAGCGTGGCCCAGCGGAATCGGATGGCCGCGCGCAGCAGCGATTCATAGCCGCGCAGCACCCGGCCCTTCGGCGGCTCCTGCCCCGCATCCTTCGGCGCCTTGAGGATCGCCATGCCCATCAGCGGCGCGAAGAGCACGGCGACGAACCAGGAGACGATGAGCGCGATGCCCACCACCGCAAAGAGGGTGAAGGTGTATTCGCCCGCGGTGGAGGCCGCGAAGCCGATCGGCACGAAGCCCGCGATCGTCACCAGCGTGCCGGTCAGCATCGGCGCGGCCAGCGCCTTGTAGGCGAAGGTGGCCGCGTCCTCCATCCGGTCGCCCGCCGTCAGCCGTCGCAGCATGGCGTCAATGGTGGTCATCGCGTCGTCCACCAGCAGGGTGAGCGCGATGATGAGTGCGCCCAGCGAGATGCGCTGGAAGTCAATGTTCACCACCTGCATCACGGCGAAGACGATGGCCAGCGTCAACGGGATGGCCAGCGCCACCACCAGCCCCGCCCGCACGCCGAGCGCCAGGAAGCTGACCGCCATGATGATGAGGATGGCCTGCCACAGGCTGTCGGTGAAGTCGCCGATGGCGAGGTCCACCACCTGCGCTTGGTCGGCCACCATCACCGGCTCGATGCCCAGCGGCAGGTCGGCGCGGATGCGGCGCATCTCGGCGCGGATGTTGGCGCCGAGTTCCAGCACGTCCCCGCCCTGGCGCATGGAGACGGCCAGCCCGATGGCGGGCGTGCCGTTCACGCGGAACATCGGCTGCGGGGGGTCGGCCAGGCCGCGGGTGACGGTGGCGATGTCGGCCAGCCGCACCAGCCGCCCGCCGGCGCTGATGTTGGCCGCCGCCAGCCCCGCCTCGTCCTCGAAGGCGCCGGAGACGCGCAGCGCCACGCGCTCGTTGCCCGTCTCCACCACGCCCGCCGGGCGCACGGCGTTCTGCGCCTGGAGCTGCGCGATGACCTGGCCCATGGAGAGGCCCAGGCTCGCCAGCCGGTCCGGGCTGAACTCGATGAAGACGCGCTCATCCTGCGCGCCGAGCACGATCACCTTGCTCACATCCCTCACCCGCAGCAGGCGGGAGCGCGCATCCTCCACCGCGTCGCGCAGCTCGCGATGGGTGAAGCCGTCGGCGGTGAAGCCGAAGATCAGGCCGAAGGTGTCGCCGAAGTCGTCGTTGAAGCCCGGGCCGATCACGCCCTGCGGCAAGGTGAGCCGCATGTCGCCGATGCGCTTGCGCACCTGGTACCAGGATTCCGGCACCTCCGCCGGCGGGGTGCTGCCCAGCAGGTCCACGAAGATGATCGTGCGGCCCGGGGTGGTGACGGAGCGGATGCGGTCGAGGAAGGGCGTCTCCTGCAAGGTGCGCTCCAGGCGCTCCGTCACCTGGGAAAGCGTGTCCTCCATCGTCGCGCCCGGCCAGGCGGCGGAGACGATCATGGTGCGGAAGGTGAAGGCCGGGTCCTCGTCGCGCCCCAGCCTGATGAAGGACATGACGCCGGCGCCCAGCGCCAGCAGCATGAGGAACAGCATCAGGGAGCGGCGCTTGATGGACCACTCCGACAGGTTGGGGCCGATCATCGGGCCTCACCCAGCAGGCGCACCACCTGGCCGGGGCGCAGGGTCTGCACGCCGGCCGTCACCACCGCCTCGCCGGCCTCGACGCCGCGCGCGAGCGTGATGCGCGTGGTGCCGTGGCGCGCCACCTCCACCGGGCGCAGGGCCACCGCCTTGCTGCGCGGGTCCACCACCCACACCGCCGCGCCTCCATCGGCGCGCACCAGCGCGGAGGCCGGCAGCTCGATGCCGCCGCCTTCGCCCACCTGCAGGCGGCCGGTGATGGCGGCACCCAGGCGCAGGGCCTCCGGCGGCTCGATGAGGCCGACCCGCACCTCGAAGGCGCCGGTCACGGGGTCGGCGCGGGGCGAGACCTCGCGCACGCGGCCGCGGGCGGAGACGCCGGGGTTGTCGGACAGGCTGACCGCGATCTCCGGGTTCGCGGGCGCGGCGTCCTTCAGCGCGGCGGGCACGGCGAAGATGGCGTCCTGGCCGCCCTCGCGCGCGATCACGTAGATCGGCTGGCCGGCGGCCACCACCTCGCCGGTCTCGGCGCGCCGCGTCAGCACGGTGCCCGGCGCATCGGCCACCAGCTCGGTGTAGCCGATGCGGTCCTCGGCCACCGCGAACTGCGCCTGCGCGGCCTCGACGTTGCTGGTCGCGGCGGCGAGCTGCTGCACGGCGCGGTCATACTGCACGCGGGTGGTGAAGCCGGTGCGCAGCAGCTCCGCCTGGCGCCTCTGGTTGTTGCGCGCCTCCACCAGCGCGGCCTGGGCGGCGACCAGCGCGGCGCGGGCGGCGCGCCAGTTGTTGTCCTCGTTCTCGCGGTCCAGCCGGGCCAGCACCTGGCCGGCCTGCACGCGGTCGCCGGCATTGACCAGGCGCTCGGCGATGCGGCCGGGGATGCGGAAGCCCAGGCTTACCTCCACCTGCGGCTGCACGGTGCCGGCCAGCGTCACCACCTCGCCGGCCGTGCGCGTCTCGGCCGTGGCGACGCGGACGGGGCGGGGCGGCTCGGGCGGCGGCGGGGCGGAATCGCCGCAGGCGGCCAGGAGGGCCGCGAGCATCACGGGTGTCAGGTGGCGCATCATGGGCGGAACCTAGTCGCTGGGGCGGCGGGGGGGCATGGGCGGCGCGTCCCCAGGCTGCGCCGTACGTCCCACGCCCGGCAACCCTTCCGTGAGGCGCGCGGCCAGATGCGGCCAGAAGGGATTGGAGGTGAGCCGCGCCGTCGGGTCCACGCCCGGGAGCAGCACCCCGCGCTCCCCGCGCGCGGCGATGGCGCCCAGGGCGATTCCCTGCCGGTCCGCCGGATCGGGCGTGAGGCCATAGAGCCCATCCGTCACCGGGAAGGGCAAGGCCACATGCGCGAGGGAAAAGACCCCCGCCGGCCAGCGCAGCGCCAGCGGCGCGCCATCGGCCGCGACCTCCGCCGTGGCGGGGCCGGCATTGGTGACGTGGGTGAGCCGCCAGCGCCGCTCGCCGCGCGCGGCCAGGGCATCGGCGGCGGCAACCGCGCCGGGCGAGAGCAGCGGGCCCAGCGCGGCGGCGCGGTTGATGTCATACAGCACCAGCTCCGAGCCATTGGCCGGCAGGCGGTCGAACAGCGCCTCCACCACCGCGCGCGAGGACACGGTGGCATCGGCCGCCGACTGGAAGGCCAGCACGGGCGGGAAGCCTCGCAGGTCCTGGCTGGCCAGCCGGCGCTGCACCGCGCGCGACAGGAGGAAGGACTGCCGCGCCGCGTTCACCGGGAAGGAGTTGAACTTGTAGGGGTTGAACTCCGGCAGGATGTCCAGCCAGGCGGCGGCGTCGAAGGCGGGCAGGATGGCCGGGATGCCGGCGATGCCGGCGAAGCGCGCGAAGGCGGTGACGCCCACCATGGGCGAGAGCAGCACGATGCGCTGCGCCCGCGGCAGGCGCGGGTCCTCCAGCGCATCCAGCGCCGCCTGGAGCGCGAGCGCGCCGCCATTGGAATAGCCGACCAGGTGGATGGGCGAGCCGTCCGGCAGGCGCGCGCGGGCCTCGCGCAGGGCCATGCGGGTGGCGGCGCGCCAGTCGGCCACCGTGGCGCGCGCCAGCCCGCCGGGCGTGATGCCGTGGCCGGGCATGCGCGGCGCCCGCACGACGAACCCCGCCTGGGCGTAGAGCGCGGCGAGGTGGCGCACGGAATAGGGCGCGTCGGTCAGCCCATGCAGCATCACCGCCGCGCCGCGCGGCGGCCCGGCCGGCTCCATGAGGAAGGAGCGGTTCCAGTCCCGCGCGAAGCCCGCGGGGTCCAGCGGGCCGCCGGGGGTGAAGCGGCTGGCGGCCACGCGCTCCGCCGGGCGCAGCTCCGCCGTCACCGCCGCGCGGGCGGCGTCGAAGGCGCGGGATTCCGCCGTGACCCATTCGGCCCAGCGCATGCGGTCCAGCGCCGCCGGCGTCGGCTCCTCCGCCGCCACGCGGTGCCAGGGCGCCGTGCCGGGGCCCTGGGCCACCATCCAGGCGCGGCCCAGCACCACCACCAGCAGCACCCCCAGCAGCAGCCAGATGCCGCGCCTTGCCCACCCGATCATGCCCGCTTGCCCTCCGGCGTCGCCGCGCCCACCCTGACACGATGGCAGATCGCGCGTCACCCGTCCTCCTCTGGCTGATCGCCGCCGTGCTGGGGGGCTTCGCGCTCTGGGCGGCGGCGTCGGTGATCGCGCCCATCGCCTTCGCGCTGTTCATCATCGCCCTGGCCTGGCCGGTGCAGCAGGGGGTGCAGCGGCGGCTGGGCTCCGGGCTGGGGCTGCTGGCGGCGATGCTGGCGGCCATGTTCTGCGTGCTCGTGCTGGTGCTGGCGGTGGGCTGGGCAGTGACGCGCGTGGGCGGCTGGGTCTCGGCCAATGCGGGCATGCTCACGGCGCTGTATTCCCAGCAGGTGGCCTGGCTGGAATCGCGCGGCTTCGAGGGCGCATCGGCCATCGGCGCGCAGCTGGACATGCGCTGGCTGCTGCGGCTCGCCTCCGTCGTGACGGGGCAGCTGCAGGGGGCGCTGTCCTTCGCGGTGGTGACGATCGTCTTCGTCATCCTGGGCCTGCTGGAAGTGGAGGTGGTGGGGCGCCACCTGGCCGCGCGCGGCACGCCCGGTGCCCTGGCCTTGCTGGCGGCGGCGCAGGCCACGGCACGCAAGCTGCGCTTCTACATGGGGGTGCGCACGGTGATGAGCGTGGCCACCGGCATCGCCGTCTGGGCCTTCGCCCGGGCGGTGGGGCTGGAGCTTGCGGCGGAATGGGGCGTCATCGCCTTTGCGATGAACTACATCCCCTTCCTGGGCCCGCTGGTGGCGACGCTCTTCCCCACGCTCTTCGCCGGCATCCAGTTCGGTTCCTGGGAATCGGCCATCACGGTCTTCGCCGCGCTCCAGGTGATCCAGTTCCTCAGCGGCTCCTACATCGAGCCGCGCGTGACCGGCTCCTCGCTCGCGCTCTCGCCCTTCATGGTGCTGGTGGCGGTGTTCCTGGGCGCGCTGGTCTGGGGGGTGGCCGGCGCGCTGATCGGCGTGCCGGTCCTCATCGCCATCGTCACCCTGTGCGAGCAGCTGCCTTCCGGGCGCTTCGCGGCGGCGCTGCTGTCGGGGAAGGCGCCGTAGGGACGGGCAGCCCCTCCTCGTCCAGCGCCAGCCGCTCGATCGGCAGGGTGGAGCGCACGCCCAGCGCATCGGCATGGGTGGCGAGGAACTCCGACGCCGCCTCGCGCCCCTTGTCGCGCAGCATCGTCAGGAAGGCCCATTCGGCGTTGAGCTTCGAGGAATAGCCCAGCCCCGCCATGATCCGGTTGGGCACGGAATGGATGCGCTTGCGCGCCCAGGCCCCGGCCTCGCCCTTCAGCGCGCCCCTGGGCAGCTGGGCCGCGACCTCGCGCAGCAGGGCGATCATCCGCAGCTCCTTCAACAGCACCGCGTTGAAGGAGACCTCGTTCAGCCGGTTCAGGATCTCGCGCGCCGTGGTGGGCGTGCCGGGGCGCTCGATCGGGTTGATCGGCACGATGACGGTGTCGCTCTCCTCATGCGCGCTGATGAGCGGCGTCATGGTCGGGTTGCCGGAATAGCCGCCATCCCAGTAGGGCACGCCCTCGATCTCCACCGCCTGGAACATGGTGGGCAGGCAGGCGGAGGCCAGCAGCGCCTGCGGCGTCACCTCCCCGCCGCGGAAGATGCGCGGGCGCCCCGTATGCACGTTGGTGGCGGTGACGTAGAGGCGCACCGGGCTGTCCGCCAGGGCGGCGAAGTCCACGCTCTCGGCCAGGATGGCCTCCAGCGGGTTCACCGCGAAGGGCGCCAGCTCATAGGGGGAGAAGACGCGCGCCATCAGGTCCATCGCCAGGAAGGTGGGCGAGGAATCGAGCGACCAGTTGCCCGTCATCACGTCCAGCGGGGTGCGCTGGAAGGGCGAGAAGGCGGCGGCGACCGACACCTTCTTCCAGAAGCCCTCCAGCGCCTCCCGCGCCGCCTGCCGCCCCCCGGTGGCCAGCGCGCTGGCCAGCACGGCGCCGTTCATCGCGCCGGCGGAGGTGCCGGAGATGGCGTCCAGCCCCAGCCATTCCTCCTCCAGGAAGCGGTCAATCACCCCCCAGGTGAAGGCGCCATGCGCGCCCCCGCCCTGGAGGGCGAGGTCCACCTTGACCGGGTCGCGGCTCATGCGCGGCGCTCCGGGCGGGTGGCGAGACGGCGGGGTGTGGCGGCCATGGCGAGGCCCTTTCGTGAAGCGGCGCGCGGGGCTGCCATCTTAGCAGCCCCGGGGCACGGCGCCATGGCCCCGCATCCCGCCACGCGGCGGCGCGTCCGGCCGGCTCAGCTGGCGACGATGTTGAAGCGGCGCGCCACCGCGGTCCAGGCGGCGCGGTCCTCCTCGATCAGCTTCACGAACTCCGTGCCCTGCGGCGGCGGATTGCGCGGCAGGGTCTGCAGGTCGGTGAAGCGCTCCATCAGGGCCGGCTGCCGCAGGATGTCGGGCACCAGCGTCGCCAGGCGCTCGGTGATCGGCGCCGGCAGCCCCTTGGGCGCGGAGAGCCCGAGCCATTGCGCGGAGGTCAGCCGCCCGAAGCCCAGCTCGGCGAAGGTCGGCACGTTGGGGAAGGCCGGCAGCCGCTGCGGCGAGGAGACGGCGAGCGCGCGCAGCGTGCCGTCGCGCATCATGCCCACATTGGTGGTGATGGGGTCAATGAAGCTCTCGATCTGGTTCGCCATCAGGTCCTGGAGCGCGGGCGCCGATCCGCGATAGGGCACGTGGTCCAGGTTGGTGGCATTGGCCTCGCCGGCCAGCATGGCGCCCAGCATGTGCGGCGCCGAGCCGATGCCCGAGGAGCCGTAGCGCACCGGCTGGCGGCGCGCCGCCTCGATGTACTGCGCGAGTGTGGTGATGGGCGATTGCGCGCGCACCAGCAGCACGTTCGGCGCCTCCACCAGGTGCGAGATGTGGGTGAAGTCCGCCACCGGGTCGAAGGGCATGGCCGGCAGGGTGGCCGCGGCGAAGACATGGACCGAGGCGTGGGAGACGAGCAGCGTGTAGCCGTCGGCCGGCGCCTTGGCCACGAAGTCCGTGCCGATGACGCCGCCGGCGCCTGCGCGGTTCTCCACCAGCACGGTCTGCCCCAGGGCGGAGGACAGGAAGGGCGCCATGAGGCGCGAGACGGTGTCCACCAGCCCGCCCGGCGGGAACTGCGCGATCAGCCGGATGGAGCCGCGCGACGGCCAGGCGGATTGCGCCTGGACGGCGGGCGCGGCCAGGAGGCCGGCGCTGGCGAGGAGAAGGCTGCGGCGCTGCATCATCGGAAGGCTCCTTGCGCGGGGACGCGGCGCCGTCCTGCCCGGAAGATGGGCAGGAACCCGGCAAGGGCCCCCGATGCCTCACGGATGTGCAATCGTCATGCCAGCGGCACGCCGGCTTGTCGTGCCAGCGGCATGCCGGCTTATCGTGCCAGCCGTGTGGCCCGCAGGTCCGCGACCACCTCCCCCAGCGAGCGCCCCAGCGCCTCCAGCCCCGCCAGCCAGGCGAGGCGCGACTGGCGCGTTTCCAGCAGCGCCGCCGGCAGCAGCAGCGGCAGCAGCCCGGCGGCGCGGGCCAGCGCCACCAGCAGCGCCTCGCGCGGCTCGGGGATGTGCTCGCCCTCCAGGGCGCGGTGCAGGCGGGCCAGGACTTCGGCCGGTTCGGGGCGGTCCTGCGCCTTCACCCAGCGGCGGGTGGGGATCAGCAGCAGCACGCGGCCCGCCTCCTCCCGCAGCAGGCCGCGGGCGGAAAGGCCGGCCAGCACGGCGGCGCGCAGGCGGGCTTCCTCGCGCGCCAGCAGCAGCAGGGCGCCGCGGCTGTCGGGCGCT
>JBEQBS010000073.1:0-11553 GCA_041639675.1 Rubritepida sp.
GGCTGCATGCCGCGCTCGAAGGCGGGCAGCACCATGGCGCACATGCGGCCGGCGACCCCGCGCACGCATTGCAGCTGGCATCCCGGATCGATGCGGCGGTGGCCTACATGTTCGAACACTGCGCGCGGCCGCCCGAACCCGCCGGGCCGAGCCAGGCACGCAGGAGCGGCGGCCGTGAGGAGGCCCGTCCCGCCCCGGCGCCGCCTTCAAGGCGTGATCGCCACCTTCATCACGCCGTCGCGCTGGTGGCTGAACAGGTCATAGGCCTCGATGATGCGGTCGAGGGTGAAGCGGTGGGTGACCAGCGGCTTGAGGTCGAGCCGCCCGTTCGCGATCACCTCCATCAGCCGCCGCATCCGTTCCTTGCCGCCCGGGCAGAGCGTGGTGACGATGCTGTAGTCGCCCAGCCCGGCGGAGAAGGCGTCGTAGGGGATGGTGAGGTCGGTGGAATAGACGCCGAGCGAGGAGAGCACGCCGCCCGGCCGCAGCACGCGCAGCGCGCCCTCGAAGGTGGATTGCGCGCCCAGCGCCTCGATCGCCACGTCCACGCCGCGCCCGTCGGTCAGGCGCATGATCTCCTGCACCGGATTGACCTTCGAGAAGTCCACCACATGGTCGGCGCCCAGGCGCCGCGCGATGGCCAGGCGCTCGGGCACGCGGTCCACGACGATGATGGTGGTCGCGCCCATCAGCTTCGCCCCGGCGGTGGCGCACAGCCCGATCGGCCCCTGCGCGAAGATCGCGACGGTGTCGCCGATCTGCACCTCGCCGCGCTCGGCGCCAGAGAAGCCGGTGGACATGATATCGGGACACATCAGTACCTGTTCGTCGCTCAGCGCATCGGGCACCGGCGCGAGGTTGGCCATGGCGTCGGGCACCAGCACGTATTCCGCCTGGCAGCCGTCGATGGTGTTGCCGAAGCGCCATCCGCCCATCGGCCGCCAGCCATGCTTGGTGCCGGCGCCGTCCTGGGCGCAGCGGCCGCACAGGCAGGCATTGGACCAGCCCGAGGGGGTGATGGCGCCGGCGATGGCGCGCTGGCCCTCGCGGTAGCCCTTCACGCCGGAGCCCAGGCGCTCGATGACGCCGACCGGCTCGTGGCCGATCGTCAGCCCCTCGGCGACGGGATATTCCCCCTTCATGATGTGGACGTCGGTGCCGCAGATGGTGGTGGTGGTGATCCGCAGCAGCGCGTCGAGCGGCCCGATCTCGGGGACCGGCTTCTCGCGCAGCTCGATCCGGCCGGGTTCGACGAAGACGGTGGCCTTCATGGTCTTGGGCATCGACATTTTCCTTCGATCTGCAGCGTCGCCGGGGCGCCTAGCGCGCCCCGAGCAGGAAGGGCGGCGGCGCGGAGAAATCGGTTTCCACGCGCATGACCCCGGGCAAGCCCTCGGCGAGCACCCGCAGCGCGCGGCGGATATCCTCGGACCCGCAGAAGCCGTGCAGGCGCACGACACCGTCGGCGACGTCGAAGAACATGAGCTGTCTGTCGAACCAGGGCTGCGCGCGGAGCGCGATGGACAGGGCGCGCCGGATCTCCGCATCCGATCTGGCGGTGGCAGTTCCACTTTCGCCAATGATGATGGCGCGCAGCAGGTCGGCGCGAGAGACGACCCCGACCAGGACACCGTCACGCAGCACGGGCACGCGGCGCACGCCGCGCGACTCCATGATGTGTGCGATCTGCTCGGCCGTCGCATCCTCGCCGACGCTTGCCACGTCCATGGTCATGGCATCCTTCACCGTGCGGCCGTGAATGCGGGCGAAGCGCGCCGCTTCCGTTTCCGGCGCGCGGAACAGGCTGGCGAACCACCCCGCCTTTGGCGACGCCGGATCGGCGAGCCTCTTGATCAGGTCGCCTTCGGTGATGATCCCGACCAGCAGCCCGTCATCCCTGACCACTGGTGCACCCGAAACGCCGCGTTCGGCCATGGCGCGGGCGGCGGCCTCCAGGCCCATGTCCGGCAGGAAGGTCAGCAGGCCGGTCGACATCAGATCACGCGCGAGCATGTCGCTTCTCCTTTGCGTGGCCCGCGCCATGGCGGACCGCTTTCGATCAATGAATGCGACGGGACCCGCGGGTTCGTGGCGCGTCGCGGCGCAGATCCGTTGCTGCTCCGTCCACTTCGGCCGCAACCAGGGTTGTTCCCGTGCCAAAGGCGCCAAGGGTGGTCGCCTCGCGGCAGGTCTCGTGTGCTGCGAGAAAAGCCTCGAGGTCGTGTGGGATCACGCGCCACTCGCGGCCGAGATCGATCGCCCGGAGTTCCCGGAGCCTGATCCAGTGACGGATGGTGGCCTCCGAGACCTGCACCACGTCTGCGACCTCCTTCACGGTCAGGAACCGTCGCATGAGCATCGTGATCCTCCCGGCTGCAGGTTCATGGAAAATGCGAGAATGCCCGCCGAGGACAGCGACCCGCATTGATGTGCATCAAGTGCCTTCGGGCGGCATCGGATGCATTCGACAGCCGCCCCGAAGCTGCCGCGCGGCGGCGCGATCGCCCGCTCACGCATTGGGCCCCTCGACCGCCGCGGCGATCCGCCCGCGCAGGGCGTCCGCGATCCGCCGCGCTTCGGTCTCGCCGGTGCCTTCTGCGGCCAGCTCGGCCGGCATGCAGGGGGCAAGGAACTCCACTGAGATGCGGCGGAAGCGTGGCAGCCGGCGCGATCTCGGCCAGGCCTCGAAGGTCCCGCGCAGCACGACCGGGACGACCGGCACGTTGCGTTGCGCGAGCACGACACCGATGCCGGGCCTGAAGGGCTGCAACCGACCGTCATGGGACCGGATTCCCTCGGGGAACCACGCGAGCGCGTGGCCGCGCAGCAGCGCCGCGCTGCCGAAGGCGAGGCTCGGCACGATGGCGCGCCCGGCATCGACGGGCAGGATACCCGCGATCCGGGCGATGGCGCGCCGCAAGGGTCCGGTGGCGATGAGCTCGCTCCAGCCGGCCCAGTAGGTCCGCTCGAGCCGCGCCACGTCCAGCGCGGCGGCGATCGCGAAGGGGTCGAGGTAGCTCGCGTGATTGGGCGCCAGCACGTACGGCCCGCCAGGGGGCAGCCGGTCCGCCCCGTGCACGGCCTGCCGGAACAGGAGGCGGAAAGCCAGGCGGTTCGCCGCCGCGAACACGCGGCCGGCGACCCGCTGGGCGGCACCGCGCGGGGCGAGCCACCAGCGCTGGCTGTCGTCGAGCGCGCGCTCCGGATCGTCGAGGTTCAGCCGCGGATCGACGCCGGCATCGCCGCCCTCCGCGACGCGCACCAGCAGGTCGCGCACGGTGCGGATCTCGCCGATCGTCGCGTCGGACAGCGTGACCCCGGTCCGCTCGGCGATGTCGAGGGAGAGGTCGAGCCAGCCGATGGAATCGATCCCGAGGTCGAGCTGGAGGTCGCTGTCCGGCCCGACGCGGCGATCGCCGAAACGCTCGCCGAGCAAGCCGAAGGCCGCGCGCGCCCGGTCGTCGTCGAGCAGCGCCCGGTCGTCGGGGGACAGCGTCTCGATGGGCACCAGGCCGGGCGCTTGGCCCGGTCCGTCGCGGCGCTCCTGCCCGGCGCGCGCATAGGCCTGCGCGAGGAGGTGGCGGCGCGGCTTGCCGAGCCGGGTGCGCGGAACCGGCTCGGCGGTCAGGCGGTATTCCGCGAGCCGCTGGTAGGACGGCAGGCCGCGCGCGACATCGCGCACGGCATCGCGGATCGCCGCCTCGCCCCCGTCCCCGGCCCGCGCCAGCCGGGACGGCACGATCAGGCCGGCGAGGCGGCCCTCGTGCTGAAGCACCGCAATCTCCTCGATCGCCGGATGCGCCTGGTAGGCATCCTCGATCTCCTCGGGCTGCAGGTTCTTGCCGCCCTCGGTGACGATCACCGTCGAACGCCGCCCGGTGAGATGCACCCAGCCCGCGTCGTCGAGGCGGCCGAGGTCGCCGGTGCGGAACCAGCCATCGGCCGCGAAGGCCTCCGCCGTCTTGTCCGGCAGCGCGTGATAGCCGGCGAAGACGCCGGGGCCGCGCGCCAGCACCTCGCCCTCCGCGGTTCCGTCGGCCGCGCCCTCGATCCGCAGCTCCGTCTCCGGGATCGCGCGGCCGACGGTGTCGAAGCGCATCGCGCCCGGCGGATGGATGGTGAGCATGGGGGCGGTCTCGGTCAGCCCGTAGCCGCTCGCCACCTCCCAGCCGAGCGCCTCCATCGACCAGGCCGTCTCGGGCCGGAGCGCGGCGCCGCCCGACACGACGATGCGCAGCGAGGGTCCCAGCCGGCGGTGCAGCGGCGCGAACAGCGTCCGGCCGATGCGCCAGCCGAAGCGCCGCCGCACCAGGCGCGACAGCGCGAGGGCGCCGCGGAACAGCGCGTGGGCCGCGCCGCCGCCCCGGCGCATCCGCTCGGACAGCGCGCCGACGAGGGCATCGAAGATCCGGGGCACGCCGATCATCACCGTCGGCCTGCCGGCCTGCAGCGCGGCGACCACCTGCGTGCCGGTGAAGCCCGCCGGAAGCACGACGGCGATGCCGGCGGCAAGCGGCGTGAGCACGCCGATCACCAGGGGATAGACATGGTGCATCGGCAGCGGCAGCAGCACGCGGTCGTCGGCCCCGACGATGCCCGTGCCCGCGAGCACGCGGAGCTGGTACACGAGGTTCCCGTGCGTCAGCGGCACGCCCTTGGGCGGCCCGGTGGTTCCCGAGGTGTAGAACAGGATGGCGCGGTCCTCGGGACCGACGCTCGGAAAGACCGCTTCGCGGCCGTCGTCCGGCGTGTCGTCCTGGGACAGCGGCAGCGCGCGCGCGCCCTCCTGGTCGAGGGACCGGCGCAGCCTTTGTGCCGAGGACGGCGCGAGCAGCGCGATCCGCGCCCCGCTGTCGCGAACCACATGCCGGAAGGTCTCGGCGCCGAGCGACGCATCCACCGGGACCAGGCAGGCGCCGCACCGCAGGATGGCGAGGCAGGCCAGGATCCAGTCGGCCCCGCCCGGCCCGCAGAGGATGACGGGATCGCCCGCCGCGACGCCCGCATCGGCAAGGCGGCGCGCGCGGCGCTGCACCTCGACGCCGAGGTCGCGGTAGGAGATCAATCGCGTCCGCGTCGCTTCGAAGGCGACGATCGCGTCGCGCGACCCTGCCTCGGAGAGATGCGCCGCCACGTCCTGGAGGGTCGAGGGCAGAGCGCGCGGTCTGTCGTCGGATAACATGCGGTCCTTATACCCCTTGCGGCGCAGCCGCATGGACATCGCGGCGCTACCCTGCCCTGCCGTGTGCGAAAACGCACGCAGCGGCCGGCGGCCCGCCTCGCTCGTACGACGCTTGCCGTGTTCCTCGGCCAGTGCCGCCGGCCGGCATTGATTCGCATCAATGCCCGTCGCGTGCCGTTGAGCGCATCTGGGTGCCGTCGCGCGGGAACAAGAGCGGAGCCCGATCGACAGACCATGAGCGGAATGCTAAGCAGGGTCGGACAAGGTCGCGCATTTCGGTCGCGTGACACGCACTTGAAAACCCGCCTCGCGGATGCCTGATGCGCCCAAGGTCTGAACTCAACGCCAAGGAGGCCGGGATCGTGGCTATGACGACAATCGCGCTGCATGTGGAGCCGGATACCCAGGGGGCTGTCGACGCATCCCTCGCGGTGCCGTTGGCGATCGCCGAGGCGCACGCCGCGCATGTGACGGCCCTGGTGTTCGCAGCGGGCGTGTATCGGGCCGAATCCGCGGCGGAGACCACCGCTCATGCGGAAGCCGAACTCCTCTCGCGCGAGGACGCCGTGGCGCTGCATGTGCGAAAGGCGCTGGACGCACGGGGCCTGCGGTCTGAGGTGCGCGGCCGCAGCAGCTTCGCCTACGGCGTCGGGGAGGTATTCGCGGACCAGATGCGGGTCAGCGACATCGGCATCATGTCCTTCGGGTCGGGTGCCGACGTCGGCAAGCGCTTCGTCGCCACCGGCGGCATCTTCTCATCGGGACGCCCGATGCTGCTCGTCCCGCCCGGCCGCTCAACCCCGTCCGTGCCCTCGCGCATCGTCGTGGCCTGGGATGCCACGCCTGCCGCCGTGCGCGCGGTCCACGGGGCGCTGCCGTTCATGAAGCGGGCGGAATCGGTGACGGTCGTGAGCGTCACCGACGACAAGGAGTTCCGCCCCGGGCAATCGGCGGTCGAGCTGACCCACCTGCTGGCGCGTCACGGCGCGAAGGCCGACCTGCAGCCCGTGCAGCGCGGCAGCGGCAGCGTGATGCGCGCCATCCAGGACGTCGCGCAGAACGTCCAGGCGGACATGATGGTGATGGGGGCGGTCCGCCACGCGCCCCTGCACAATCTGCTGTTCGGCAGCGCGACCATGGACCTGCTCGACCAGGGGCCGGCCATGGTTACGCTGCTCGCCGCCTAGGGCATCACCCGCTCCGACGGAACCGTTCGGGCGGGCAAGGATGCTCGCAAGAACAAGAAGCTAGAGCGCATGACGTGAGCCCTCGCGAACGGATTGCGCCCTAGGCCGGCGAGCAACCGCAACCGCGGAGGTTTGGTGTCCGGCGCCCCGCCGCCGGACGCGGCCCGATCTTCCGATCACAGAGGAGATGCGGCATGTCACTTCCGCCGGCCGCGGCACCTGCGCGCGGCCAGACCCCGGATGACGCCACTTGGCACAGCCTCGCGACGGCGGAGGCGCTGGATCGTCTCGGCGCGGCGCCGGGCGGCCTCACGCGCGGCGAGGCTGCAAGGCGCCTCGCCGCGCACGGGCCTAACGAGCTTGCGGCGGCGGCGCCGCGCAGCGCGCTCCTGCGGTTCCTGTCGCATTTCAACAACGTGCTCATCCAAGTGCTACTCTGCGCCGCGGCGATCACCGCGGTGCTCGGCTACTTCAAGGATTCCATCGTCATCCTCTGCGTGGTGGTGGTGAATGCGACCGTCGCCTTCATCCAGGAGGGGCGGGCGGAACAGGCGCTCAACGCCATCCGCGACATGCTCAGTCCGCATGCATCCGTGCTGCGCGACGGTGCGCGCGTCACGGTGAACGCGGCGGATCTCGTGCCCGGCGACGTCGTGCTGCTCGAACCGGGCGACCGCGTTCCCGCCGATCTGCGGCTGCTGCGCGCCCGTGGCCTGCGCGTCGAGGAAGCGGCGCTGACCGGCGAATCGGTGCCGGTGGACAAGACGGCCGATCCGGTGACCGTGGATGCGCCGCTTGGCGACCGGACATCCATGGCCTTCTCGGGCACGCTGGTCGCCGCGGGACAGGGGATGGGCCTTGTCGTCGCCACCGGCGCCGCGACGGAGATCGGGCGCATCAGCGGCATGCTCGGCAGCGTCCAGACGCTGACCACGCCGCTGCTGCGCCAGATGGACGCCTTCGCGAAGCGGCTGACCGGCGTGATCCTCGGCCTTGCCGTGCTGATCTTCGCCTTCGCCTGGCAGGTGCGCGGCTTCGGCTTCGAGGAAGCCTTCATGGCCGTGGTCGGCATCGCCGTCGCCTCGATCCCCGAGGGGCTGCCGGCGGTCATGACCATCACGCTCGCGATCGGCGTGCGGCGCATGGCGCAGCGCAACGCCATCGTGCGGCAATTGCCGGCGGTCGAGACGCTCGGCGCGGTCTCCGTCATCTGCTCCGACAAGACCGGCACGCTGACCCGCAACGAGATGTCGGTCGCGGTGGTCGATGCCGCATTCGGGCGGTTCGAGGCCGCGGGTGCCGGCTACGCCCCGCAGGGCAGCGTGACCCAGGCGGGCGAGACGCCCGGGCCGGCCGCGACAAGCCTGCTCCAGGAACTGGCCCAGGCCGCCGCGCTGTGCAACGACGCCGCGCTGCGCGAGACCCCGCAGGCCGGCTGGACGGTCGCGGGCGACCCGATGGAGGGTGCGATGCTGGCCTTCGCCGGGCGCGCCGGGCTGGCGCCGGAGGCGGCGCGGCTGCGGCATCCGCGGCGCGACGAGATCCCCTTCGACAGCCGCCACCGCTACATGGCGACGCTGCATGCCGGCCACGCGGCGGCCTTCATCTGCGTCAAGGGCGCGCCGGAGCAGGTGATCGCCATGTGCGCCGCGGTCCGGCGCGAGGACGGCACGGCGCCGCTCGACGCCGCCGCCTGGCGCCAGCGCGCCGAGACGCTGGCGGCGGAGGGGCTGCGCGTGATCGCCGTCGCGGTGCGGACCGGCCTGCCGCACGCAACCGACACGCTCTCGCCCGCCGAGATCGACGGAAGGCTCGTGCTGCTGGGCCTGCTCGGGCTGATCGATCCGCCGCGCGAGGAGGCGATCGCGGCAGTGGCGGAGTGCCAGGCCGCCGGAATCCGGGTGAAGATGATCACCGGCGACCATGCCGCGACCGCGGGCGCGATCGCCCGCCAGGTCGGGCTGCGCGGCGCCGGCTCGGTGGTCACCGGCGCGGAGCTGGATACCCTCGACGACGCGACGCTGCGCCTGCGCGCGCGGGAGAGCGACGTCTTCGCCCGCACCAGCCCCGAGCACAAGCTGCGCCTGGTCGAGGCGCTGCAGGCCGATGGCGCCGTCGTCGCCATGACCGGCGACGGGGTGAACGACGCGCCGGCGCTCAAGCGCGCCGATGTCGGCGTGGCGATGGGCCGCAAGGGCACCGAGGCGGCGAAGGAGGCGTCCGAGATGGTGCTGGCCGACGACAACTTCGCCACCATCGCCGCCGCCGTGCGCGCCGGGCGCACGGTCTATGACAACCTCACCAAGACCGTCACCTTCCTGCTGCCGATCAATGGCGGCGAGGCCATGAGCATCGTGATGGCGATCCTGCTGGGCACGCAGCTGCCGATCACGCCGACGCAGATCCTGTGGGTGAACATGGTGAGCTCGGTGGCGCTCGCGCTCACCCTCGCCTTCGAGCCGACCGAGCCCGGCACCATGCGCCTGCCGCCACGCCCCGCCGGCCAGCCGCTGCTGACGGGCTTCGTGGTCTGGCGCATCGTCTTCGTCTCGCTGCTGTTCTTCGGCTGCGTCTTCGGCATGTTCAAATACGCCACGGCGCAGGGCATGTCGGTCGAGGCGGCGCGCACCATGGCCGTGAACACGCTGGTGGTGGCCGAGGTCGCCTACCTGTTCAGCGTGCGGTATCGCCACGGCGCCTCCCTGACCTGGCGGGGCGTGCTCGGCACGCCGGCGGTGGCGATCGGCGTGACCGCGGTGGTCGTGCTGCAGCTGCTGTTCACCTACGCGCCGCCCTTGCAGGCGCTGTTCGCCGCCGAGCCGCTGGACCCGGTGGCGGCGGGCCTGCCCATCCTGGCGGTGGGCCTGTCCGTCCTGCTGCTGCTCGAACTGGAGAAGGCGCTGATGCGCCGCCGCCGCGGTGCCGGGCAGCGCCCGGCATGAAGCCCGTGCCCGGCGACATGAAGCCCGACAGCGAGCCGCTGATCCAGCGGCTGCAGGTGGTGATCCGCCTGTGCGTGCGCGTCATGGCGATCCTGATGGTGTTCGTGATCGTGTTGGGCGTGGTGGATGTCGGCTGGGTCATCTGGCAGAAGATGATGGCGCCGCCGCGGTTCATGATGACCATCGCGGACATACTCGCCACCTTCGGCGCCTTCATGGCCGTCCCGATCGCCATCGAGATATTCATCAACATCACGATCTACCTCCGCGAGGACATCATCCATGTGAAGATCGTCATCGCCACGGCGCTGATGGCCGTGGCGCGCAAGGTGATCATCCTCGACATGGAGCGGACGGAGCCGCTCGAGCTGTTCGGGCTCGCGCTGCTGGTCATCACCGCCAGCGTCGCCTACTGGCTGGTCCACAAGACGCCCTCCTTCAGCGTGCGCTTCGGGAACGAGAACGGCGGCGACGACCACGCCGCCCGCAGGGACCGCGGCGCGGGCGGATGACGGGCCATGCCGCCACCCGTGCCGGCCGGCGGGCCGGGCGGGTCCGCATCGAGCTCGCGCTGCAGGGCGGCGGCGCGCATGGCGCCTTCACCTGGGGCGTGCTCGATCGGCTGCTCGAGGAGGAGGGCATCGAGATCGCCGCGGTCAGCGGCGCCAGCGCGGGCGCGGTCAATGCCGTCCTGCTGGCCCATGGGCTGATGCAGGGCGGTCGCCCCGCAGCGCAGCGCGCCCTGTGGCAGTTCTGGAAGAACGTCGCCCGCGCGGCGCATGTGGCGCGGCTGTCCGCCGGCCCTTTCTCCGCGTTGTTCGCGGCCTCGGGAACGGCGCAGCCCGAATGGGCGCCCTTCGCGCTCTGGTCGGCGACCCAGGCCGCCTGGCGAGCCTTCGCCGAGACGGCGGTCGGCGGCTTCGGCGGCCCGGCCGCCCTGTCCAACGACCTCAATCCGCTGCGCCGCCTGCTGGCCGAGGCGGTGGATTTCGACCGGCTGCGCGCCGCCGACGCGCCGCGGCTGTTCCTCTCGGCGACCGATGTCGCGGCCGGCGCGCTGCGCGTCTTCCGCAACGCCGACCTGACGCCCGAGGCAGTGCTGGCATCGGCCTGCCTGCCGCAGCTGTTCCGCGCCGTCGAGATCGAGGGCCGCGCCTACTGGGATGGCGGCTACCTCGCCAACCCGCCGCTGGCGCCGCTGATCGCGGAGGCGGACGCACACGACCTGCTGATCATCCAGCTCACCCCGCCCGAGCGTCGCGAGGCGCCGCGCGGCGCCGTGGATATCGCGGCGCGACTGAACGAGATCGTCTTCAACGCGAGCCTGGTCAACGAATTGCGCGCGATCGGCGCGCTCCAGCGTGCGCTGGCGGCCGGTGCTGGGGTGGGTGGTGGCACCGAGCCCCTGTTCACCCGCCTCGCCGGACTGCGCCTGCACCGGATCAGCGCCGACGAGACGGTCTTCGCGCTTGGAGACCGCGGGCAGCTCTATCCGGAATGGTCGTATCTGCAGCGGCTGCACCAGCAGGGCGCCGATGCCGCCGCAATCTGGCTCGGGCGCCACCGCGCCGATCTCGGCCGGCGCGCCACGCTGAAATTCCCACCCGATGCGGGGGCGCTGCCGTGAGCGGCGTCCTCGGCATCCTCGCCGCTCTGACGGTGCTGATCCTGCTCGCCTATCGCGGGGTCAGCGTGCTGATCGCCGCGCCCCTCGGCGCCGCGCTCGCGGTGCTGGCGGCGGGCGGGCCGCCGCTCGCCGCGCTGCTGCAGACCATGATGCCCGCCCTCGGCGGATTCCTCGCGCAATTCCTGGCGCTGTTCGTGCTGGGCGCGATCTTCGGCAAGCTGATGGAGGACACCGGCTCGGCGCGCGCGCTGGCGCAGGCGCTGGCGGACCGGCTTGGTCCGGCCAACGCGATCCCCGCGGTGGTTCTGGCCTGCGCCGCGCTGACCTATGGCGGCGTGTCGCTGTTCGTCGTCGCCTTCGCGGTCCAGCCGCTGGCCGCCGAACTGTTCGCCCGCGCCCGCCTGCCGCGCGCGCTGATCCCGGCGACCATCGCGCTCGGCGCCTTCACCTTCACCATGACGGCGCTGCCCGGCACGCCGGCGATCCAGAACGCGATCCCGATGCCCTTCTTCGGCACTACGGCCTTCGCGGCGCCGGGGCTCGGGCTGGTCGGCGGCGCGGTGATGCTGGGCTTCGGCCTGGCATGGCTGCTGTGGCGGGCGCGTCGTGGGGGGG
>JBEQBS010000074.1:0-11523 GCA_041639675.1 Rubritepida sp.
GCGCCTACCTTGTCGGCCAGGAAGGCGGTGAGGTAGCGGTCCAC
Source organism: Rubritepida sp. (assembly GCA_041639675.1). Classification (GTDB taxonomy): domain Bacteria; phylum Pseudomonadota; class Alphaproteobacteria; order Acetobacterales; family Acetobacteraceae; genus Roseococcus. The sequence continues at coordinate 45 of JBEQBS010000074.1, forward strand.
TGCGTCGCGCTCGGCCTGGGCGGCGCGGCGCTCGGTGCTGGTGATGTGCTCGCCCGATTCGACGAAGCGCGCCGCCTCGGCCTCCGTCAGGCCATCGGTGCCCAGCTTCAGGCCGCGCACCAGGGCGCGGTGCACCAGCAGGTCGGCATAGCGGCGGATGGGGCTGGTGAAATGGGCGTAGCGCCCCAGCGCCAGGCCGAAATGGCCGATGTTGTCCGGCTCGTAGGCCGCCTGGGACTGCGAGCGCAGCACCGTCTCGTTCACCATGCGCGCCTCGGGCCGGTCCTTCACGCGCTCCAGCAGCCGGGCGAAATCGGCGGGGCGGAGCTGGCCGGCGGGGTTGAGCGACAGGCCCAGCGTGCCCAGGAACTCCCGCAGGGTGTTGAGCTTCTCGTCCGAAGGGGGCGCATGGATGCGGTACATGCAGGGCTGGCCCAGGCGTTCCAGCTCCTCCGCCGCGCAGACATTGGCGGCGACCATGAACTCCTCGATCAGCCGGTGGCTGTCCAGCCGCGGGCGCGGCGTGACGGAGAGCACCTTGCCCTCCGGCGAGAGGTTCACCTTGCGCTCCGGCAGGTCGAGGTCGAGCGTGCCGCGGCGTTCGCGCGCCGCCAGCAGGGCGCGGAAGGCGCCGTAGAGGCGGCCCATGTGGCCGGCCGCCAGCCCCTCGGGGTCGGTGGCGGCATCGTGGTGCGCCTGCGCGGATTCGTAGGTCAGCCGCGCATGGGAGCGCATGAGGCCGCGGCCGAAGCGGTGGGCGTGCTTGGTGCCGGCGGCGTCGAAGCGCATCTCGACGAAGAGGCAGCCGCGCTCCTCGCCGGGCTTGAGGCTGCACCAGCCGTTGGACAGCGCCTCGGGCAGCATGGGCACCACGCGGTCGGGGAAGTACACGCTGTTGCCGCGCGCCCAGGCCTCGCGGTCCAGCGCGGAGCCGGGCTTCACGTAGTGCGCGACGTCGGCGATGGCCACCGTGACCTTCCAGCCGTCGCCGTCGGGTTCGGCATGCACGGCGTCGTCGAAGTCGCGGGCGTCCTCGCCGTCAATGGTCACCAGGGGCAGGTCGCGCAGGTCGGTGCGCTTGCCCAGGGCCACGCGGCGGGCGCGCGTCGCCTCGGCCACCGCCTCCTCGGGGAATACGTCGGGGATGCCGTGCTGGTGGATGCAGATCAGCGAGACGGAGCGCGCCTCGCCCGACATGCCCAGGCGTTCCACGACGCGCGCCGGGCGCAGCCCGTAGCCCTGGGAGGGGAGGGCCTCGGCCAGCACGATCTCGCCATGGGCGGCGCCGCCGTGCTCGCCCTCGGGGACGTGCCATTCGGCCTTGTGGCGACGGTCGGTGGGGGTGATGCGGCCCCTATTGTAGATGCCCAGCACGCGCCGCGCCTCGCCCGCCGCGCCCAGGCGCTTCAGCGTGCGGCCTTCATACTTGTCGCCGGCAACGTGGCGCAGCCGGGCCAGCACGCGCTCGCCCGGGGCCAGGGCGGCGATGCCGCGGCGCTCGGGGTGCATGTAGATGACTGGCTTGCCCTCGCCGCCCCAGTTGACCGGCCGCGCGATGGGGTCGCCATCCGGGTCGGTGCCCGTCACCTCCACCACGGCGGTGTCAGGCAGGCGCTCGGGGGCGCGGCTGGCGCCGGATGGCCGGAGGCGCCCCGGCGCCGGAGGGCTGAATCCGCCGCCCAGGAAGGTCTTCTTCCCGACCGGCGCGGCGGCGCCTTCCGCCTTCATCTCGCTCAGGCGCTGGCGCAGGGCGGGGCGCAGCTCGGTGGGGATGCCGAAATGCCGCGCGATCTCCGTCTTGCCGACGCGCCCCTCCGCCCCGGCCAGAAAGGCGCGGATCTCCGCCACGGAGGGCAGCGCGTCGCGCCGCGGCGCGGATTTCACCCTGGCGCGCGGCGGCCCCGTCGCCGTGTGGCCGTTCGCCGGGGGGCCGCGCCGCGCCACCTCAGCCGGCCTTGCTCTTGGCGGCGGGCTTCCTCACGGGGGCCGCCTTCTTCGCCGCCGGCTTCCGGGCCGGCGCCTTCTTCGCCGGCGCCTTGGGGGAAGCGGCCTTGCGGGCCGGCGCCTCGGCCTTCGGCGCCGCGGCGGCGCGGGCAGGGGCCTTGCGGCCCTTGGCCCCCTTCAGCGGCGCCAGCTCCTTGCCCTTCTCGGCCAGCAGCTTCACCGCCTCCTCCAGCGTCACCGCCTCCATCTCCGTGCCGCGGGGCAGGTTGGCCACGCGCTTGCCATGCATCAGGAAGGGGCCGAAGCGGCCCCGCCGCACCTCCACCGGGCCGCCGCCGGCCGGGTGCTCGCCCAGCGTCACGCCGCGCGGCTTGGCGTCGGCCAGCAGCGCCACGGCGCGGTTGAGCCCCACCGTGAGGGGGTCGTCATCGCGGTCCAGCGTCTTGGAAAGATTGCCCATCTTCAGGTACGGCCCGAACCTGCCCAGGTTGGAGGAAATCTCTTCCCCCGTCTCGGGATGCAGGCCGACGATGCGCGGCATGGACAAAAGTGCCAATGCGCGGTCGAGGTCGAAGCCCTCCGGGTCGGCGCCGCGGGGGAGGGAGGCGCGCTTGGGCTTGGTGGGCTTGCCCTTGGCATCCGTCCCGCCTTCCCCGAGCTGGACATAGATCCCGTAGGGCCCGCGCCGCATCGTCACCTGCTGGCCCGTCGCCGGGTCGGTGCCCAGCGTCCGGTCGGCGAAGGCATTGGCATCGCCCTCGGCGCCCGGCACCGCCAGGGGGCGGGTGTAGCGGCATTCCGGGTAGCGCGAGCAGCCGATGAAGGCCCCCGTGCGCCCCAGCCGCAGCCCGATGCGCCCCTGGTGGCAATTCGGGCATTCGCGCGGGTCGGTGCCGTCATCCGCCCCCATCTTCGACTTGGGCGGGAAGAAATGCGACCCCAGCTCCTCGTCCAGCCGGTCAATCACGTCGCTGATCTTGAGGTCGCCGGTGCCTTCCAGCGCGCGGGAGAAGTCGCTCCAGAACTGCCGCATCACCTCGCGCCAATCCAGCCGCCCGCCGGAGATGTCGTCCAGCTGCTCCTCCAGCCCTGCGGTGAAGCCGGTGTCCACGTAGCGCTCGAAATAGGCGACGAGGAAGGCCGTCACCAGCCGCCCGCGATCCTGCGGCACGAAGCGCCGGCGGTCCAGCGTCACGTATTCGCGGTCCTGCAGGACCTGGAGGATGGAGGCATAGGTGGAGGGGCGGCCGATGCCCAGCTCCTCCATACGCTTCACCAGGCTGGCCTCGGAGAAGCGCGGCGGCGGCTGGGTGAAGTGCTGCTCGGCGCTCACCTCGCCGCGCTTCAGCGGGTCCTTCTCGCGCATCGGCGGCAGGATGCGGGCATCGTCGTCGTCGCTGTCGGCGGCATCGTCCACATCCTCGCGGTACAGCTTCAGGAAGCCGTCGAAGGCCACCACGCTGCCGGTGGCGCGCAGCTTCGTGCGGGCGCTGCGGTCGCTGATCTCCACGCTGGTCTGGTCCAGCTCGGCGCTCTGCATCTGCGAGGCCACGGCGCGCTTCCACACCAGCTCGTAGAGCTTGCGCTGCCGCTCATCCAGGTAGCGCGCCATGCTCTCCGGCGTGCGCGAGACATCGGTGGGGCGGATCGCCTCGTGCGCTTCCTGCGCGTTCTTTGCGCGGCTCTGGTATTCGCGCGGGGCGGCGGGGATGTAGTCCTCGCCGAAAGCCTGCTTGATGTGGCCGCGCAGCTCGGCGATCGCCTCGCGCGCCATCTGCACGCCGTCGGTGCGCATGTAGGTGATGAGGCCCACCGTCTCGCCGCCGATCGCCACGCCTTCGTACAGGGACTGCGCCGTGCGCATCGTCACCTGCGCGCCGAAGCCCAGCTTGCGGCTGGCCTCCTGCTGGAGCGTGCTGGTCTGGAAGGGCGGCGGCGGGTTGCGCTTGACGCGCCGCTTCTCGACGGATGCGACGTGGAACTCGCCGGCCTCCACCGCGGCCTTGGCCGCCATGGCCTTGGCCTCGGTGTTCAGGTCGAACTGGTCGAGCTTCTTCCCCTCGTGATGCGTCAGCCGCGCGGTGAAGGGGGCGCCGGCCGGCGTGGCCATGCGGGCGGCCACCGTCCAGTATTCGCGCGGCACGAAGGCCTCGATCTCCGCCTCGCGCTCGCAGATCAGCCGCAGCGCCACCGACTGCACGCGCCCGGCGGAGCGCGAGCCGGGCAGCTTGCGCCACAGCACCGGCGAAAGGCGGAAGCCCACCAGGTAGTCCAGCGCGCGGCGCGCGAGGTAGGCCTCGATCAGCGGCGTGTCCAGCTCGCGCGGATGGGCGATGGCGTGCTGCACCGCGCGCTTGGTGATCTCGTTGAAGGTGATGCGCGACACGTCCTTGCCGCGCAGCGCGCCGGACTTCGCCAGCATGTCCTGCACGTGCCAGGAGATGGCCTCGCCCTCGCGATCCGGGTCGGTGGCGAGAAAGAGCTTCTTCGCGCCCTTCAGCGCGGCGGCGATGGCCTTGACCTGCTTCTGGCCGCGCTCGTCGGCCTCCCAGTCCATGGCGAAGTCCTCCTCGGGCCGCACGGAGCCGTCCTTGGGCGGCAGGTCCCGCACATGGCCGAAGGAGGCGAGCACCCGGTAGTCGGAGCCGAGGTACTTCTCGATGGTCTTGGCCTTGGCCGGGCTCTCGACGACGACGACGTTGGACACGAGGCGATCCTTCAGGGCAGCAGCGCCACCCGGTTCCCGGGCAGCGATTCGATCCGCCCCGCAAGCTCCAGATCGGTCAGCAGCGCGGCGAGGTCCGGCCGCGATAGCTGGCAGCGCCGTCCCAACTCGTCAACCGCCATCGGCACGGGGCCAAGCATTTCAAGCACTTGCGCGGCCGCGCCCTCGGGCGGGGGTGGTTCCGGCGCGGCCTCGCGCGGCATGGGCGGCAGGTCCAGGCGGCGCAGGGCCGGGGCGGTGAGGGGGGCATCGGGCAGGTTGTCCAGCACGTCCTCCACCCCTTCCGTCAGCACGGCACCTTGGCGGATCAGCGCATTGCCGCCGCGGGCGCGGGGTTCGTGCGGGTGGCCGGGCACGGCGAAGAGCACCCGCCCGGCCTCCACCGCCAGGCGCGCGGTGATGAGGGTGCCGGAGGCCAGCGCGGCCTCCACCACCACCACGCCCAGCGACAGCCCGGCGACGATGCGGTTGCGCCGCGGGAAGTGGCGCGCCAGCGGCGCGGTGCCCAGCGGCGCCTCGCTCAGCACCAGCCCGCCTTCCTCGGCGATGCGGCGTTGCAGGCGTTCATTCTCGCGCGGGTAGGGGCGGTCCAGCCCGCCGGCGATGCAGGCGATGGTGGTGCCGGTGCGCAGCGCGCCGACATGCGCCGCGCCATCCACGCCGCGCGCCAGGCCGGAGATCACGGCGATGTCCTTCAGCGCCAGCGCCTCCGCCAGCTCCTCGGCGAAGCGGCAGCCATGGGCGGAGGCATTGCGCGCGCCCACCAGCGCCACCCCGCGCGGGCGCAACGCCTCGATGCGCCCTTCGGCGGCCAGGACCAGCGGCGCGTCGTCCAGCAGGGCCAGCAGGGGCGGCCAATCGGCGTCGTCGGGGAAGAGGAGGCGGGCGCCGCGCTTCGCCAGCGCGTCCATCTCGCGCCGGGCGGCGTCCTGCGGCCAGGCGCGCGTGCCCAGCGCCTCCAGCGCGGCCTCGGCGCTGCCGTGGCGGCGCAGCAGGCGGCGGTGCAGCACGCTGCCCACGCCCTCGGTGCGCACCAGCCGCAGCCGGGCGAGCGTCACTTCCGGCCGATCCGCGGCTCCGTCCCGTCCAGCAGGCGCTTGATGTTCGCCTCGTGCCGGCCGATCACGTAGGCCGCGGCGATGGTGAGCGCGGTGGCGGAGACGGCGTCCAGCAGGAACCAGGACGCCGCCGCGCCGGCCGCCATCGCCGCCATGGCGCCGACGGAGGAGATGCGGCTGATCGCCGCCGCCGCCAGCCAGGCAAGCGCGGCGATGACGAAGACCGGCCAGCCCAGCCCCAGCATCACCCCCAGCGCGGTGGCCACGCCCTTGCCGCCCTGGCCCTGGAGCCAGGGCGGGTGGCAATGCCCCAGCACCGCCGCCAGCGCGGCGAAGGGCGCCCAGTTCCAGCCCAGCAGCGTGCCCACCAGCCATACCGCCAGCGTGCCCTTCAGCGCATCCAGCAGCAGCGTCGCCGCCGCCAGCCCCTTGCGCCCCGTGCGCAGCACGTTGGTGGCGCCGATATTGCCCGAGCCGACATTGCGGATGTCGCCCAGGCCCGCCCATTTCGTCAGCAGCAGCCCGAAGGGGATGGAGCCGAGGAAGCCGGCGCCCAGCGTGGCGAAGCCGCCGGCGAAGATGTCGTTCATCCGAGGACGCGCCTCCCGTGCTTCCAGGTTCCCACCACCTTGCCCTCCAGCGCGCGGCCATCCCAGGGGGTGTTCTGCGCCTTGCCGGGCATCCTGCCCGCGCGCACCTGCCAGGCGCGGTCCGGCTGGAACAGGCACAGGTCGGCCGGGGCGCCGGGGCGCAGCGTGCCGGACTCGATGCCCAGCAGCGCCGCCGGGCGGCTGGTGAGCAGGGCGATGGCCTGCATCATCGGCAATTCCCCGGCATGGACGCGGGCCAGCGTCACCGCCAGCAGCGTGGCGAGGCCCGTGCCGCCGGCCGCCGCCTGGGCGAAGGGCAGGCGCTTGTCGTCGGCATCCTGCGGCGCGTGGCCGGAGGCCACGGCGTCAATGGTGCCATCGGCCAGCGCGGCGGCCACCGCCTGCCGGTCGGCATCGGCGCGCAGCGGCGGCGAGAGCTTGGCATAGGTGCGGAAGCCGCCGATCGCCGTCTCGTTCAGGTCGAAATAGGGCGGCTCGGTGTCGCAGGTGACGCGCAGCCCCTCGGCCTTGGCGGCGCGGATGATGTCCAGCGCGGCGGCGGTGCTGATGCCGGCGAAATGCACCTGCCCGCCTGTCAGCCGCACCAGCGCCACGTCGCGCGCCACCTGCATGGCCTCCGCCGCCGCGGGGCTGGCGGGCAGGCCCAGCCGGGTGGCCAGCTCCCCCTCCGTCGCCGCGCCGCCGGACAGGGAAGGGTCCTGCGGGTGCTGGACCACCATCATGCCGAAGGCGCGCGCGTAGCAGAGCGCCAGCCGCATGGTCCGCGCCGAGGCGATGGCATGCCCGCCATCGGAGAAGGCGACGGCCCCCGCCTCGCGCAGCAGGCCCAGCTCCGCCAGCTCCTTGCCGGCGCAGCCGCGGGTGGCGGCGGCGACGGGCAGGATGGTGACGGAGCGCGTGGCCTCGCCGCGCCGCCTCAGCCATTCCACCAGGGCGGGGTCGTCCAGCACCGGGTCGGTGTCGGGCGGCACGCAGAGGGTGGTGACGCCGCCCGCCGCCGCGGCCTGGGCGGCGGAGGCGATGCTTTCGCGGTGCTCGGCGCCCGGCTCGCCGACGCGGGCGCGCAGGTCCACCAGGCCGGGGCAGAGCACGGCGCCGCCGGCGTCCAGCTCCTCCGCGCCCTCCATCGCGGCATCGGCGCCGATGGCGGCGATGCGCCCGCCCTGCACCACCAGCGCGCCCGGCGCATCCATGCCGGAGGCGGGGCAGACCAGCCGGGCGTTGTGGATTCGCAGCGGCCTCACAGCGTCTTCTCCATGAACACGCGGCGCATCGGCGGCTCGCCCGCGCGGTGCGTCTCGCGGAAGCCCAGCCGGGCATAGAGCGCCACGTTCGGCGCCATGCGCTCGTTGGTGTAGAGCCACAGCGTGGCGTGGCCGCGGCGCCGGGCCTCATCCTCCGCGAAGGCGACCAGCGCGCGGCCCAGCCCCCGGCCCTGCGCCTCGGGCAGCACGGCGATGTTGTCCAGCAGCAGGCCCGGCGCCTCGTCGCGCAGCACGATGGCGGCGGATTCGCCGTGGAACCAGGCCTCGCCGGCGGCGCATTGCGCGGCGTGGTCCTCGTCCATCGGCGCGGGGCGTGCGCCGATGAGGGGCACCCAATGGGCATAGGCGGCGCGGGTGATGGCGCGGAGCCTCGCGCCTTCCGCGGCGGTGGCGGGGCGGATGCTCATGCGTTGCGGCGCAACCGGCGCGAGAGCACGTCCAGCACGGCCATGCGGACCGCCACGCCCATCTCCACCTGCTCGCCGATCACGCTGCGCTCGGGGTCGTCGGCCACGGCGCTGTCAATCTCCACGCCGCGATTCATCGGGCCGGGGTGCATGACGATGGAATCGGGCTTCGCCGCGGCCAGCTTGGCGGCGTCCAGGCCGAAGAAGCGGAAGTATTCGCGGGACGACGGCACCAGCCCGCCGGTCATGCGCTCCTTCTGCAGGCGCAGCATCATCACCACGTCGGCGCCATCCAGGCCGGCGCGCATGTCGTGGAACACCTCCACCCCCAGCCGCGCGCATTCGGCCGGGATCAGCGTGGGCGGGCCGACGACGCGCAGCCTGGCCCCCATGGCGGATAGCAGGTGGATGTTGGAGCGCGCGACGCGCGAATGCAGCACGTCGCCGCAGATGGCCACCACCAGCCCGCGCAGCTCGCCCTTGCGGCGGCGGATGGTCAGCGCGTCCAGCAGCGCCTGGGTCGGGTGCTCATGCGTGCCGTCGCCGGCGTTGATGACCGCGGCCTCCACCTTCTGCGCCAGCAGGGCAGGGGCGCCGGACTGGCTGTGGCGCACCACCAGCAGGTCGGTCTTCATGGCGTTGAGCGTGGCCGCGGTGTCCAGCAGGGTCTCGCCCTTGTTCACGCTGCTGGTGGAGACGGACATGTTGACGATGTCCGCGCCCAGGCGCTTGCCGGCCAGCTCGAAGGAGGTGCGGGTGCGGGTGCTGTCCTCGAAGAACAGGTTGATGAGGGTGCGGCCCTTCAGCAGGTCCCGCTGCGTCTTGCCCTGGCGGTTGAGCAGCGCGTAGCTCTCGGCGAGGTCGAGCAGGGCGGAGATGTGCGGCGGCTCCAGCCCCTCGATGCCCAGCAGGTGGCCGGACGGCAGGATGGGGAAGGAGAAGCCGCTCATGGGCCGGGGTTGTAGCCGCGGGCGGCGGTGGCATCCAAGGCCCCCTGGAGCATCCATGCCGCGGCCGCCGAATCCACCGCCTGGGCGCGCTTCTTCCGCGTCAGGTCGGCCTCCTGGATCATCGCGCGGTTCACGGCCGCCGACGACAGCCGCTCGTCCCACAGCGCCGCCGGCAGGGCCAGCGCGGCGGCGAGGTCCTTCGCCCAGTCCGTCGCCGCCTGGGCCGCCGGGCCGCGCGTGCCGTCCATGGAAAGCGGCAGGCCCACCACCAGCCCGCCCACGCCATTGGCGGCGATGAAGGGGGCCAGGGCGGCGGCCATCCGGCCCAGCTTGTCGCGCTTCAGGGCCGGGGCGGGGGTGGCCAGCATCAGCCCCACATCGGTGAGCGCGAGCCCCACCGTCTTCGACCCCAGGTCCAGACCCAGCAGGCGCGCGCCGGGCGCGAGGCTTGCGCGGAGGTCCGCCATGGATAGAAGGGGCATGACCGGGCTGATGCCCCCCCTTGGACGGAATTGCAAACCCATGTCGCTGGACGCCGATACCGTGCGGCGCGTGGCCCGGCTGGCCCGGCTGCGCGTGCAGGATGCCGACATCCCCCGCCTCACCGACGAGATGAACGGCATCCTCGGCTGGGTGGAGCAGCTCCAGGCCGTGGACACGACGGGGGTGGAGCCGCTGGCGGGCGGCAACCCCGGCGGCGCCAGCCTGCCCTGGCGCGAGGACCGCGTGACCGATGGCGGCATGGCCGATGCCGTGCTGGCGAATGCGCCCGACCGTCAGGGCGACCATTACGGCGTGCCGAAGGTGGTGGAATGAGCCTGACCGACCTTTCCATCGCCGGGGCGCGCCGCGCCCTGCGTGCCGGCGAAACCACCGCCCTGGCCCTGGCCGAGGCGCACCTGGACGCCATCGCCCGCGTGAACCCGCGGCTGAACGCCTATGTGACGCTGCACGCGGAGCGCACGCTTGAGCAGGCGCGCGGCGCCGACCCGCGCCTGCCGCTGGGCGGCATCCCGCTGGGGCTGAAGGACATCTTCTGCACCGAGGGCGTGCGCACCACCGCGGGCTCGAAGATCCTGGGCAACTTCGTGCCGCCCTATGAGAGCACGGTCACGGCGCGGCTGCGCGCGGCCGGCGCCGTCTCGCTCGGCAAGCTGAACCTGGACGAGTTCGCCATGGGCTCGACCAACGCCAACTCCATGCATGGCCCCTGCATCAACCCGTGGTCGCCGCCCGGGCGGGACCTGGTGCCCGGCGGCTCCTCCGGCGGCTCGGCAGCGGCGGTGGCGGCGCGGCTGGCGCTGGGCGCCACGGCCACCGATACCGGCGGCTCCATCCGCCAGCCGGCGGCGCTGTGCGGCGTGGTGGGCATCAAGCCGACCTATGGGCGGTGCTCGCGCTGGGGCATCGTGGCCTATGCCTCCTCGCTCGACCAGGCGGGGCCGATGGCGCGCACGGTGGAGGATTGCGCCATCCTGCTGGGCGAGATGGCGGGGCATGACCCCAAGGATTCCACCAGCGCCGATGTGGCGGTGCCGGACTTCGCCGCCGCCTGCGGCCGCTCGGTGAAGGGGCTGCGCATCGGCGTGCCGGCGGAATACCGGCCCGAGGGCCTCTCGCCCGAGATCGCGGCCGTGTGGGACCGCGGGCTGGACTGGCTGCGTGAGGCGGGGGCGGAGATCGTGCCGGTCTCCCTGCCGCACACCCGCCACGCCCTGGCCACCTACTACATCGTCGCGCCCGCCGAGGCGTCGTCCAACCTCGCGCGCTATGACGGCGTGCGCTTCGGCCTGCGGGAGCTGCACCAGGGCGGCAACCTGAACGACCTCTACGAGGAAAGCCGCGCCGCCGGCTTCGGGAAGGAGGTGCAGCGGCGCATCCTGATCGGCACCTATGTGCTCAGCGCCGGCTACTACGATGCCTATTACCTGAAGGCGCAGAAGCTGCGCGCCCTGATCCGCCGCGACTTCGACGAGGCATGGCGCGCCTGCGACGCCATCCTGGCGCCGGCCACGCCCACCGCGGCCTTCTCCCTCGCCGAGCAGCCGGACGACCCGGTGACCATGTACCTGAACGACGTCTTCACCATCACCGCCAACCTGGCTGGCATCCCCGGCCTGGCGCTGCCGGCCGGGCTTTCCGCGGCCGGCCTGCCGCTAGGGCTGCAGCTGCTGGGCCGGCCCTTCGAGGAGGAGACGCTCTTCGCGCTCGGCGGCGCGATGGAGAAGGCGACGCAGTTCACCCACAAGCCGGGGATCGTGGCATGAGCTACACCATTGATGGCTGGGAGCTGGTGATCGGGCTGGAGGTGCATGCCCAGGTCACGAGCCACGCCAAGCTGTTCTCCGGCGCCGCCACCGCCTTCGGCGCCGCGCCGAACAGCCAGGTGAGCTTCGTGGATGCCGGCATGCCCGGCATGCTGCCCGTCATCAACGGCGAATGCGTGGCGCAGGCGGTGCGCACCGGGCTGGGCCTGAACGCCGAGATCCACCTGTGGTCCCGCTTCGACCGCAAGAACT
>JBEQBS010000075.1:0-3496 GCA_041639675.1 Rubritepida sp.
CGACCCGGTGCTGCCCTCCTCCTTCGCGCTGGCGCTGGCGGCGCAGGCGGCCATCGCCGCGGCGCGGCTGGCGGCGGCGGACATCCATGCGGCGCGCGGCGGCGGGCGGCAGCGCGTGGCGGTGGCGATGGACCACGCCGTCCTGGAATTCCAGTCGGAGCGGCACATCCGCATCAATGGCGCGGCGCCCGGCGACCCCTGGGACCCGATCGCCGGCGCCTATCCCTGCGGCGACGGAAGGGTGGTGCGGCTGCACACCAACTTCCCGCATCACCGGGACGGCATCCTGGCCCTGCTGGGCTGCGCCAATGACCGCGCCGCCGTGGCGCGCGCGCTGCTGGGCTGGGACGGCGCGCGCTTCGAGCAGGCGGCCGCCGATGCCGGCCTGTGCGTGGCGATGATGCGCCCCTTCGCCGAGTGGGACGCGCACCCCCAGGCCGCCGTGATCCGCGCCATGCCCCTGATCGAGGTCACGCGCATCGGCGAGGCGCCTCCCAGGCCGCTGCCGCCGCCCGGCCGGCGGCCGCTGGAGGGGCTGCGGGTGATCGAGCTGGCGCGGGTGCTGGCCGGGCCGGTCGCCGGGCGCGTGCTGGCCGCCCATGGCGCGGCGGTGCTGCATGTGAGCGCCCCGCACCTGCCGCAGATCCCCGTGCTGGTGCAGGACACCGGCCGCGGCAAGCGCTGCGCGGAGCTGGACCTGCGCGACCCCGCGGCGCGGGAGCGGATGCGCGCCCTGGCGGCGGGCGCCGATGCGCTGGTGCAGGCCTTCCGCCCCGGCGCGCTGGCCGCGCTGGGCCTGGGGGCGGAGGCGCTGGCGGCGATCCGCCCCGGCATCGTGGTGGGCGAGGTGTGCGCCCATGGCTGGGACGGCCCCTGGGCCGGGCGGCGCGGCTTCGATTCGCTGGTGCAGACGGCCACCGGCTTCAACGTGGCCGAGGCCGCCGGCACCCCGGCCCCGCGCCCCCTGCCCTGCCAGCCGCTGGACCACGCCACCGGCACGCTGCTGGCGCTGGGCATCATGGCGGCCTGGCGGCGGCGCGCCGTCGAGGGCGGCTCCTGGCGGGTGCGGCTGTCGCTGTCGCGCACCGGGCTGTGGCTGCGCGCCCTGGGGCGGGTGGCGGATGGATTCGCGGCTCCGCCGCTGGAGGCCGCACCGGTGCTGCGGGAGGAACGGGGCGCCTGGGGGCGGATCGCGTATGTGGCGCATGCGGCGCGGCTGCCGGTGACGCCGGCACGCTGGGCCCGGCCGGCCGAGCCGCTGGGGGCCTCGCCGGCGGCCTGGTGAGGCGCTTGACATGCCCTGAATGTTCTTGTTTTGTTTGCGCCGTCTTGTGGATCATGGGGACAAATGACGCAGCATCTTGTGCCGCCCCCCTGTGGTGCGGCAGACACAGCGGGGCGGTTTCGGGCCGGGCCGGCCGGCGGGGCCGCGGCGCAAACCAAGCTTGTTCCGCGAGTCGCTGCCGATGGCGGAAATTTGGCAACTCACACCGCATCTAGTCGTTGCTATGGCCAGGGAACGCAACATGTAGTAGTTCCTCCGGCCGGCCCTGCGGGGGCGGGGCCATGGGGAACTGGGGAGATTGCCGTGTTCGATGCCGTTCAGCTTCAGGGCCATGGCCAGGTGCAGGTGGATCGCTCGCGCGATGCGCTGCTGACGGATTTCGGGCGCGCGACGCTGGATGACCGCTACCTGCTGCCCGGCGAGTCCTACCAGGACCTCTTCGCCCGCGTGGCCTCGGCCTATGGCGACGACACGGCGCATTCCCAGCGCATCTACGACTACATCTCCAAGCTGTGGTTCATGCCGGCCACCCCCGTGCTGTCCAATGGCGGGACCACGCGCGGCCTGCCCATCTCCTGCTTCCTGAACGAGGCGAACGACTCCCTCGAATCCATCGTCGGGCTGTGGAACGAGAATGTGTGGCTCGCCTCCAAGGGCGGCGGCATCGGCTCCTACTGGGGCAACCTGCGCTCGCTGGGCGAGAAGGTGGGGCAGAACGGCAAGACCTCGGGCATCGTGCCCTTCATCCGGGTGATGGATTCGCTGACGCTGGCCATCTCGCAGGGCTCGCTGCGGCGCGGCTCGGCGGCGGTGTACCTGCCGGTGCACCACCCGGAGATCGAGGAGTTCATCGAGATCCGCCGCCCCACCGGCGGCGACCCCAACCGCAAGGCGCTGAACCTGCACCACGGCATCCTGCTGCCGGACAGCTTCATGCGCGCGGTGGAGGCCGACGAGGCCTGGGCGCTGCTGAGCCCCAAGGACCACGCGGTGGTGAAGACCGTTTCCGCGCGCTCGCTGTGGATCCGCATCCTCACCGCGCGGATCGAGACGGGCGAGCCCTACATCATCTTCTCCGACCACGTGAACAACGCGCGGCCCGAGCACCACAAGCTGGCGGGGCTGGAGGTCAAGACCTCCAACCTGTGCAGCGAGATCACGCTGCCCACCGGCCTGGACCAGCACGGCGAGAACCGCACGGCGGTGTGCTGCCTGTCCTCGCTGAACCTCGAGACCTGGTTCGAGTGGCACAAGGACCCGCTCTTCATCCCCGACGTGATGCGCTTCCTGGACAACGTCATCCAGAACTTCATTGACACCGCACCCGACAGCATGGCCCGCGCGCGGTATTCGGCGATGCGCGAGCGCTCGGTGGGCCTGGGCGTGATGGGCTTCCACTCCTTCCTGCAGAAGATGGGCGTGCCCTTCGAGAGCGTGGTGGCGAAGGTGTGGAACAAGCGGATGTTCAAGCACATCCGCGAGGGGGCCGATGCGGCCTCGCTCCAGCTCGCCGAGGAGCGCGGCCCCTGCCCCGACGCCGCCGAATACGGCTTCATGGAGCGATTCTCCAACAAGATGGCGATCGCGCCCACGGCCTCCATCTCCATCATCTGCGGCGGCGCCTCGCCGGGGATCGAGCCGATCGCGGCCAATGTGTACAACCACAAGACGCTGTCGGGCTCCTACATCGTGCGCAACCCCTATTTGAAGGCGGTGCTGGCGAAGCATGGGCGCGACGATGCCGACACCTGGACCAGCGTGACGGTCAACAAGGGCTCGGTGCAGCACCTGGACTTCCTGGACGAGCAGGAGAAGGCGGTGTTCAAGACCGCCTTCGAGCTGGACCAGCGCTGGGTGATCGAGCACGCGGCGGACCGCACGCCCTTCATCTGCCAGGCGCAGTCGCTCAACGTCTTCCTGCCCGCCAACGTCCACAAGCGGGACCTGCACCAGATCCACATGATGGCGTGGAAGAAGGGCGTGAAGTCGCTCTACTATTGCCGCTCGCTCTCCATCCAGCGCGCGGACGCCATCAGCGAGAAGGTGGTGGGGCAGGAGAACGTGATGACCCGGCACAAGGACGATGCGCCGGTGCCGGTGGCGGCCTCGACCAACTACGAGGAATGCCTGGCCTGCCAGTGATTCCAGGGGGCTCTGCCCCCTGACCCCCGGCAGGAGGCAGGGCCTCCTGCACCGGCCGGAAAGGAGGTC
>JBEQBS010000075.1:3506-11539 GCA_041639675.1 Rubritepida sp.
CCCCCCCTTCACACGATCATGGACGCGAGAACGATGCCCGACGGGATCTTCACCACCGACGACCAGCCCCAGCGGATGGACCTGCTGACCGCCAACCCGGTCTACAAGCCCTTCCGCTACCCCTGGGCCTACGAGGCGTGGCTCCAGCAGCAGCGCATCCACTGGCTGCCGGAGGAAATCCCTCTCGCGGATGACGTGAAGGACTGGCAGAAGAACCTTTCGGCCGGCGAGAAGAACCTGCTGACGCAGATCTTCCGCTTCTTCACCCAGGCCGATGTCGAGGTGAACAACTGCTACATGAAGCACTACAGCCAGGTGTTCAAGCCGACCGAGGTGCTGATGATGCTGAGCGCCTTCAGCAACATCGAGACGGTGCACATCGCCGCCTATTCGCACCTGCTCGACACCATCGGCATGCCGGAGATCGAGTACACCGCCTTCCTCAAGTACAAGGAGATGAAGGACAAGTACGACTACATGCAGAACTTCTCGGTCGAGAACAAGACCGAGATCGCCAAGACGCTGGCCGCCTTCGGGGCCTTCACGGAGGGGCTCCAGCTCTTCGCCTCCTTCGCCATCCTCATGAACTTCCCGCGCTTCAACAAGATGAAGGGCATGGGGCAGGTCGTCTCCTGGTCGGTGCGCGACGAGACGCTGCATTGCCTCAGCGTCATCCGCCTCTTCCGCACCTTCGTGCAGGAGAACCCGGAGATCTGGAACGAGGATCTGCGCCGCGACCTGTCCCTGATCTGCGCCACCATCGTGGAGCACGAGGACGCCTTCATTGACCTCGCCTTCGAGATGGGCGGCGTGCAGGGCCTGACGGGCGACGAGGTGAAGCAGTACATCCGCTTCATCGCCGACCGCCGCCTCCAGCAGCTGGGGCTGGAGCCGATGTACCACATCGAGAAGAACCCCCTGCCCTGGCTGGACGAGATGCTGGGCGCCATCGAGCACACCAACTTCTTCGAGAACCGCGCCACCGAATACTCCAAGGCCAGCACGGAAGGGACGTGGGAGGAAGCCTTCGGCGCCTCCACCTTCACCTCCGCGCAGCCGGAGGGGCAGATCATCCTCCCCGCGCATTGATGCGGGGGGCGGTGCCGGGCTAGACGCGGCGCCATGCTGAAGGTGATCCGCTATTCCAGCCTGGCGCTGCTGCTGCTCGTCGCCGGCCTCTGGGGCTGGGCCTGGGTGTCGCGCGCGCCGGGCGAAAGCGTGGGCGAGGCCTTCGCCCAGCGCCTCGCCGGGGTGTTCGGCGCGCAGCTGCCGGTGCCGGCCGCGGGCGGCGGCGCCGGCGGCATGCAGCTGCCGCCCGGCATCAGCCTGGGCGGCGCCTTCTCCCTGGTGAACCAGGACGGCGTCGCGGTGACGGAGCGCGACTTCGCCGGCCGCTGGATGCTGGTCTATTTCGGCTTCACCTATTGCCCCGATGTCTGCCCGACCGAACTGGGCACCATCGCCGCCGCGCTGGATGCCATGGGTGCGGCCGGGGAGCAGGTGGTGCCCGTCCTCATCAGCGTGGACCCGCAGCGCGACACCCCGGCCCAGCTGAAGGACTACGTCTCGCGCTTCCATCCGCGCATGCAGGGGCTGACCGGCACGGCGGAGCAGGTGGCCGAGGCGGCGCGGCGCTACCGCGTCTATTTTGCCAGGGCGCAACGCCCGGACCAGACGGATTACACCATGGACCACTCCTCCTTCATCTACCTGGTGGGGCCGGATGGGCGGGTGCGCAGCATGTTCCGCCCCGAAACGAGCCCTGAGGCCATCGCCGCGGCCGCCACGGGGCAAATGCGTAGCGGTTTGCGCGGATCTTCCTGAGAAAATCCCGCGCCACTATAACCGCTCATCACTTGGAATCGCCGCAGGAACGTTAAATCATCGTTTCTGGGCCGGATGGAGTTACGGATGTCTGAACAGGGGGAACGCGAGTTGACGCAGGAGGAGGCCGGCCGCCTCCCGCCCGGCATCCGCCAGGGCCGTCGCCTGTCGGACAAGATCCTCGTCGCCTTCCACCAGGCCTGCGACCAGGGCGACTTCGAGGTCGCCGAGCAATTGCTGCGCGTGCTGGAGATGATGCTGACCCGCCGCCCCGTCGCGCCGGACACCAACCGCCGGCGCAACATCGAGACGCTGGTGGCCGCGCATGAACGCCTGTGGCACCTGCGCCACCCGGACGCCGCCACCGAGGATTGAAGCCCCTGCCCGGCAGGACCGGGGACGGCGCGCCGCAGACGCGCAGCGGCTACCCCCGGGCCTGCCCACCTCCGCGAAGCAGGGCGGCGCTGACCCGCGCGACGCCCGCCAGCGGCTGCGGCCACGGCATGCGCGCGGGGCCGGCGCGCCGGTCCTACAGCGCCTTCGCCGCCTCCAGCACCTGGGCGGCATGCGCCTCGGGCTTCACCTTGCGCCAGATCGCCGCGATGCGCCCATCCTTGCCCACGAGGAAGGAGGAGCGCTCCATCCCCATGTATTTCCGGCCATACATGCTCTTCTCCACCCAGGTGCCATAGGCGCCGGCCAGGGTCTTCTCCGCATCCGAGGCGAGCGGGAAGGTCAGCCCGTACTTCGCGGCGAACTTCGTGATCGGCGGCAGCGGGTCGGGGCTGACGCCGATCACCGCCAGGCCCAGCGCGCCGAGCTGCGGCAGCGCCTCCTGCAAGCCGCAGGCCTGCTTCGTGCAGCCGGAGGTGTCGGCCTTGGGATAGAAGTACACCAGGTAGGGCTGGCCCTTCAGCGCGGCGGAGGAGGCGCGGCCGGTGCTGGCAGGCAGGTCGAAATCGGGGGCGGGGTCGCCCACGGCAAGCTCGGTCATCAGGCGGGGCTCCGGTTGTTGCGCCCCCAACATGCCCCGGCGCGGGAAGGCTTCAAGCCTCCAGCAGCGCACGCAGACGGCGAACCGCGCTGTCCGGCGTGGTGAAGGCCGGCCTGCCGGTGGCGGCGGCCACGGCGGGCGCCACATGCGCCAGGCTGAACTGGCCCAGCGCCACCGCGTCGCAGTCGCGCAGCCGGGCGCCGGCCTCGGCCACCAGGCGGTCATGCGCCGCCGCGTCGCCGGCATCGAGCGCGGCCAGGGCGCCCTCGGCCAGCATCGGCACCACGGTGACGCCCGGCGGAAATTCGGGCGGCATGGAGGCGAGCGTGCCGGGGAAGGAGGCCAGCAGCCCGATGCGCCGCGCGCCGGAGGCCACGGCCTCGGCGATCATCGCCTCATTGGGCTTGAGCACGGGGATGGACGGGTGCGCGGCCGCCACCGCCTCGATGCAGGGCCCGAAGGCGGAGCAGGTGAAGAGGATGCCCTCCGCCCCCGTGCCCACGGCGTAGCGCGCGAGGTCGAGGAAGCGCGCGGTCATCGCCGGCGTCAGCCGCCCCTCGCGCGCCAGGTCGGCCGAGAGGCTGTCATCCAGCAGGTTCATCAGCCGCTGCCCGGGCCAGAGGCGGGCGAAGGCGGCCTCCACCGGCGGCGGCGAGTGCCGCAGCGCGTGGATCAGCGCGATGCGGCGCATCAGCCCTTGCAGCGCCGCAGCGGGAAGGGAAAGTCCGAGCAGCCGGCCAGCACGATCTCGTCGGCGCCGCGGCGGGACACCCGCAGCAGGTCCGGGTTGCCGGCGCAGCCGAAGCCGCCCTCGGGGATCGGCCGGCCGGGCACGGGGGAGAAGCGGATCTCCACCCCATCGGGCGTCAGCGCCACCGATTCCACCAGGCGCTGGCGATAGGCGACATCCAGCGAGGAGGCACGCATCACCACGTCGGGCGCCACGATCAGCGTCACCTGCGCGAAGCAGGCCGGGCCTTCCGTGTCCACCGCCGGGAACAGCCCGCCGGTCCAGGCGCCGAACAGGAAGCCATGCGGCGGCAGGGGGCGCTGCGCGAGCGCCGGCGTGGCCAGCAGGCCGAGGCCGAGGAGCGGGAGGGAGCGTCGGGTCAGCATGCTCATGCCGGCTTCGTAGCAGGCGCGGCGCCCGGCGTCATGCCGTCGCGCACCGGCAGGTGCACCAGCGCGGCGAAGGCGGCCATGGCGATGGCGAAGGACCACATGAGGTCGTAGGAGCCGGTGCGGTCGAAGACCAGCCCGCCGAGGAAGGCGCCGGTGAAGCCGCCCACCTGGTGGCCCAGGAAGACCAGGCCGAAGATCGTCGCCAGCCAGCGCGTGCCGAAGTTGCGCGCCACCAGCGCCACGGTGGGCGGCACGGTGGACAGCCACAGCAGCCCCATCAGCGCGGAGAAGACGAGCACGGTGCCGGCCGTCTTCTCCATCATCATGAAGCCCGCCATCAGCACGCCGCGGGCGGCGTAGATGGCCACCAGCAATTCGCGCCGCTTCCAGCGCGAGGAGAGCTCGCCCGCCACCAGCGAGCCCACCACGTTGAACAGCCCGATCAGCGCGATGGCGCCGGCGCCCACCGCCGCATGCAGCCCGCAATACGCCACGAAGCCGGGCAGGTGCACCGAAAGGAAGGAGACATGCACGCCGCAGACGAAGAAGCCGAGGAACAGGAACCAGAAGGTCGGCGTGCGCAGGGCGCGCCGCAGCGCCTCGCCGGCCGTCTCCTCGGTGGTGCCGGCGGCGGGCGGGGCGGGCCGGTCGCTCAGCGGCAGGGCCAGCGGGATCATCAGCAGCGCCGCGCCGGCCATGAGGAACAGCGCCCCCTGCCAGCCGGCGGTGATGATGCCGAGCTGCGCCAGCGGCACCACCAGGAACTGCCCGAAGGAGGAACCGGCGGTGCCCAGCCCCACCGCGCGCCCGCGCTGCGCCTCCGGCAGCAGCCGCGTCAGCGAGGCGATGATGACCGGCATCCCGGCCGCGGAGACCGCCACCCCCATCACCAGCCCGGCGAAGAAGGTGAAGGTGGGCAGCCCGTCCGTCAGCGCCATGCCCAGGATGCCCAGCGCGTAGAGGCCGGCGCCGCCCATGATGACGGCGCGCCCACCCACCCGGTCGGCGATCTGGCCGCAGATGGGCTGCGAGACGCCGTTCAGCAGCACCTGGAGCGCGATGGCGAAGGCGAAGCCCGACGCCCCCCAGCCATGCGCCTCCGTCATCGGCGCCAGGAACAGGCCGAAGCTCTGGCGCAGCCCCATGGCGAGGGCGGCGCAGAGCACGGCGCAGGTCATCAGCAGGGCGGCGGGGCGGGTCATGGGCACCACGGTTGCACGCCCTGGCGCGGCGGGCTACGGGCGCCCGGCCATGCTCGCCGATTACGACTACCACCTGCCCGATGCGCTGGTCGCGCAGGAACCGGCGCGCCCGC
Source organism: Rubritepida sp. (assembly GCA_041639675.1). Lineage (GTDB taxonomy): Bacteria > Pseudomonadota > Alphaproteobacteria > Acetobacterales > Acetobacteraceae > Roseococcus. The sequence goes on from JBEQBS010000075.1 coordinate 8,762, forward strand.
GCGACAGCGCCCGCCTTCTGGTGGTGCGCGAGAGGCTGGAGGATCGCGGCGTGCTGGATTTGCCGGCGTTCCTGCGCCCCGGCGACGTGATGGTGGTGAACGACACCCGCGTGATCCCCGCGCGGCTGCGCGCACGCCGCGGCGAGGCACGCGTGGAGGTGCTGCTCAACCGCGCCGAGGGCGACGGCACCTGGCACGCCCTGCTGCGCAACGCCCGCCGCGTGAAGGTTGGGGACGTGCTGTCCATCGAGGGCAGCGCGGCCACCGCCCGCGTGCTGGCGCGCCCCGAAGGCGGCACCGCCATCCTGGATTTCGGCGCCGATCCCGCCACGCTGGAGGCGGCGCTGGCGGCGGGCGAGATGCCCCTGCCCCCCTACATCGCGCGGCCCGCCCCGCGCGGGGAGGACCGGGAGGACTACCAGACGGTCTTCGCCGCCAGGCCCGGCGCCGTGGCCGCGCCCACCGCCAGCCTGCACTTCACCCCCCGCCTGCTGGCGGCGCTGGAGACGAAGGGCGTGCAGCGCGCCACCGTGACGCTGCATGTCGGCGCCGGCACCTTCCTGCCGGTGCGCGACGACGACATCACGAAGCACCGGCTGCACCAGGAATGGTGCGAGCTGACGCCCGCGGCCGCCGCCACGGTCAACGCCGCCCGGGCCGAGGGAAGGCGCATCCTGTGCTGCGGCACCACCGCGCTGCGCCTGCTGGAGACGGCGGCGCTGGGCATCGAGGACCGCCGCGCCCCCATCCCCCCCTTCCAGGGGCTGACGGACCTGTTCATCCGGCCCGGCTTCGCCTTCCGCGCCGCCGACCTGCTGCTGACCAACTTCCACCTGCCCAAATCCACCCTGATGATGCTGGTGGCCGCCTTCGCCGGCCTTCCGCGCATCCAGGCCGCCTATGCCCATGCCGTGCGGGAAGGCTACCGCTTCTTCTCCTATGGCGACGCCACCCTGCTGGAGCGCGCCCCATGACCCTGCACTGGCGCCACCAGGCCAGCGACGGCGCGGCGCGGGCCGGCGTGCTGCACACCGCCCATGGCGAGGTGCCCACCCCGGTATTCATGCCCGTCGGCACCGCCGGCACGGTGAAGGGCATGACGGCGGATGGCGTGCGCGCCACCGGTGCGCGCATGGTGCTGGGCAACACCTACCACCTGATGCTGCGCCCGGGCGCCGAGCGCGTGGCGCGCCTCGGCGGGCTGCATGCGCTGATGGACTGGCACGGGCCGATCCTGACCGATTCCGGCGGCTTCCAGGTGATGTCGCTCGCCGCCCTGCGGAAGATGGACGAGGACGGCGTCACCTTCCGCTCCCACGTGGACGGCTCGAAGCATCGCCTCACGCCCGAACGCAGCGTCGAAATCCAGCGCCTGCTGGGCGCCGACGTGACCATGTGCTTCGACGAATGCACCCCCTTCCCGGCCACCGAGGAGGAGGCCGCGCGCTCCATGCGGCTGTCCATGCGCTGGGCCGCGCGCTCGCGCGAAGCCTTCATCGCGCGGGCGGGGCACGGCCTCTTCGGCATCGTCCAGGGCAGCACCTTCGGCGACCTGCGCGCCGAGAGCGTGGCGGCGCTGGCCTCCATCGGCTTCGAGGGCTACGCCATCGGCGGGCTGGCGGTCGGCGAGGGCCAGGCGGAGATGTTCCGCGTGCTGGACCTCACCACGCCCCTGCTGCCGGCCGGCAGCGCGCGCTACCTGATGGGGGTGGGCATGCCGTCGGACCTGCTGGGGGCGGTGCGGCGCGGGGTGGATATGTTCGACTGCGTGATCCCCACGCGCTCGGGCAGGATGGGCCGCGCCTACACGTCGCGCGGGAACCTCAACCTGCGCAACGCCCGCCACGCCGAGGATGCGCGCCCGCTGGACCCCGCCTGCGCCTGCCCGGCTTGCCGGCGGCACTCCCGCGCCTACATCCACCACCTGCTGAAATGCGACGAGATGCTGGGACCCATCCTGCTGACCTGGCACAACATCCAGTACTACCAGGACCTGATGGGGCGGATGCGCGCGGCGATCCTGGCGGGTCGCTTCGAGGCGGAGGCCGCCGCCATCGAGGCCGATTGGAGCCGCGGCGATGACTGACGTGTCCAGCCTCACCATGCTCGGCCGCGCCACCGCGCAGCCCGCCTCGCCGGAGGAGGCGGTGCTGGAGCGCGTGCCCAACCCCGAGCCGGGAATGGCCTATTGCGTGCGCTTCGCCGCGCCGGAATTCACCTCGCTCTGCCCGCTGACCGGCCAGCCGGATTTCGCGCACCTGGTGCTGGACTACGTGCCGGCGGAATGGATCGTGGAGTCCAAGAGCCTGAAGCTGTTCCTGGCCAGTTTCCGCAACCACGGCGCCTTTCACGAGCATTGCACGCTGATGATCGCCCGGCGGCTGGTGGACCTGCTGGCCCCCGCCTGGCTGCGCATCGGCGGCTACTGGTACCCGCGCGGCGGCATCCCGATTGACGTCTTCTTCCAGACGGGCGCGCCGCCGGCGGGGGTGTGGATTCCCGACCAGGGCGTGCCGGGATACCGCGGCCGGGGCTGAGGGACCGTCCGGCAATGCCGGGCGGGCCGGCTGCGCGGGTCCTTTCCGCCCCCACGGCGTTGCCGGACCTGCCGGTTCACTGAGCATCGGCGGCGCCAGGCGCCTGGTGGGGACGAAACATCCCTCGCGCATCCTCCGCCGCCGGCAGTCCCGGGCGGTCTCCGAGGCTCAGCCGCGCACCGCCTCCAGCCGCAGCAGCCGGACGGCGGCATTGGCCGCCGCGCCGGCCCCGCCCGGCAGG